>JAJYZE010000076.1 GCA_021800195.1 Acidobacteriota bacterium | reverse complement strand
GGTGGTCCGCGCGAAATAAAAAGGCGTGAGGAAGGCGGTGCCTAGCGAGCGCAGAACGCGGCTGACGCGGCGGGGCATGACGCGTTGGAAGCGGTCAAAGACGCGGTGAGCCTGCACAGAGTTCTCCCATCAAAAGCAGGATTAGTATACGAGGAGGGTTGCTCGCTCATCGGCTTACACGGAATGCTGCGGGGGTCGGCCCTTTTGGCGAAGATCCTGAGACTCGATCAGAGACACCCTGGGGTTGGCCAGGTCGCACGCCCGCCACAGGTACCAACTCGCCACAGACCGCCAGGGAGCCCACCGTCTCGCCCGCCGCTCCATCTCTTCCGGCTTCGGCAGGAGCTCCGGCGTCACCTTCACCGTGGGCTTCAGCCCCTGGAAGGTCAGCGCAAACCCCTTGCGCACGCCGTAGTCGCTCACCGGGAAGACGTCCGGCCTGCCCAGCCGGAAGATCAGCAGCATCTCAACGGTCCAGCGGCCAATGCCGCGCACCTGGGTCAGGTGCTCCACGATCGCCTGGTCAGACATGCGGCGAATCTGCGTCAGCGAAGGAACCGTGCCGTCGAGCGTCTTTGCGGCCAGGTCGCGCACCGCCAGTATCTTGTTGTTGGAGAGGCCGGCAGCGCGGAGCTGTTCCGTGGGGCACTCCAGAAGCTGCTCCGGCGAGGGATGAGCAGCGCCGGCCTCGCACACGCCCGCGAAACTGGCCAGCAGGCGCGCATGAATCGTGGCTGCGGCCTTGCCGTGGAGCTGCTGGTAGATGATGGACTCCGCCAGCGCCTCAAACGGCGACTGCCGCGACGGCAGGCGCAGCGTACAGGCGCCGGCGCGCTCAATCAGGCGCGCCAGTTTTGCATCGGCGGCGCACAGCGCGGTGGCGGCGACAGCCGGGTCATAGGGCAGTTTGCGGGTATCAGCGGAACGGCTGGGCATGTGCAGCATCATAGCCGCCGCGCCCCACCGGCCGCCTCAGCCCCTGGCGCGTAGCTGCCTCAGCCTCAAGCCAGCCGCCGCCCCGGCCCTTGGATAACCTCTGCCGCCTGTCGGCGCACAAGCCCCCATCCGGCCTCGCCGTGCCCTGCGGACGTAGCCGGGCTCCTTCCGCAGACAAGTGTGCGCAAACGAGCGTGTAGAGGGGTCGGGCGATGCTCTCATGGCAACCAACCTGGCCCGAGCCTGCCTCATCCGGCCGCTCGCGCAGGTTGAAACCCTCCTGGCGACCGCCCTATTTTCCACAGAGTTTCCACCGGGAAGCGAGCGGCGCAGAGGGCGAGTTGAACCTTGCGGGGTTCCTGAGTGGCATCCGCGAAGAGCGGGGGAGAGGTGAAAAGCTCGAGGAATTAGCCGGTTATCAAATTGCGAGCGATTAGCGGCCAATTCGGAAGTTTTTTCCGGTAGAAAAGTGATCGCCGTCACATTTTTTTTCTTCGCTTGTTATACTCGGTTGCGGAAAAACTTGCAGCTTTCGGCTGCGTTCTAAATGGCGGCTGAGTTAAATAAAGATTGATTTTGAGGGGAGCGAAGTTCGCGGAACTCCCCACCGGGTGATATCTCAGACGTTTTTGGATCGGCGTCCTCGTTTGTTTTGCTTCGGGTTTCTTCGGACCTTTGCTGCGGTTTGATTGGCCAGAGTTTTTCGATGGTTACAGAAGTTTGCTGATTTTGGCGTCTATTTAGGCGGGTCGGATCGGTTTTGCGCTTGTTCTGCGCGCCAACCGGCTCTGGCAGTCACTCCATAGCGTAGTTTGTCTCACCCAGAGGAAGCAGGAACGGATTCATGGCGCAAGTATTTGACCGCAGCTCGAACGCCCTGGCTCGCGCAAGCCTGGTGTTATCGGGCCTGATCGTCATCGTCCTGGGGGTGACGCTGAACAGCCTGCAACGGTCGCCGTGGGTGACCCGTCAGGGACAGCGCCCCGACCAGCCCGTACCCTTCAGCCATTTTCACCACGTTCAGGGTCTGGGCCTGCAGTGCCAGTACTGTCACACCTCGGTGGAAAAGAGCATGTACGCCGGCATACCCCCCACCAAGACGTGCATGAACTGCCACTCGCAGATCTGGACGGACGCGCAACTGCTCGAGCCAGTCCGCCAGAGTTGGGCGACCGGGGCCTCTATCCACTGGATCAGGGTGCATGATCTTCCCGATTTCGTTTACTTCAACCACGAGATTCACGTGAACAAGGGCATTGGGTGCGCGAGCTGTCATGGCCGGGTGGACGAGATGCCGTTGATGTACGAGCAGAACTCCCTGCAGATGGAGTGGTGCCTGAACTGCCACCGCGACCCGGCCAAGAATCTGCGGCCCACCGCCGAAATCTACAACATGGCCTGGCAAGAGCCCTCTAGCCAAAGGCCGGTGTGGTGCACGACCACCAACGTAGTGGGACCGACAGCCCAGCAGGTAGCCTGCGTGACGACGGATCCGGCCGCGGCGGGTCTGCAGTTGACCAGCCTGCGCAATGCACAGAACGGCTTGATCCAGAGCAACCCGCTGGGGCTGGACCGATCCCAGACCGTCTCCGCCGTGGCTCCCTCCATGATTCCAGCAAACTATGTGAAGTTCACCAGCCAGGAAGAGCTGGGCCTCTACCTCACCAAGCAGTATCACATCCGTACCGCCAACGAGCTGTCCAGCTGCGAGACGTGCCACCGATGAAGAACAACTCCGCCGCAAACCGTACCTCCATGGCCGCCAAAAACCCTGTTGATGGCGCTGCTCCTGGCTTGTCGCAGGATGCCTCCGTAAACGTTGCCGGCATGCCGGCCACGGCGCAGCTCTCAGGTTCGCCGGTTTCCCTGCAGGCGCAGCCGGCCGCCCAGGTGGTGACGCAGATCATCCCGGCCGGGGTGGGCGGCTCAACCGCCCCCCAGTCAACTCTCAGCTCTCCGGCGGCCCCCAAGTTGACGTTGGCGGAGGTTCGCGCCCGGCTCCAGGGCAAGAGCGGCAAACGCTTCTGGAAGAGCCTGGACGAGCTGGCCGAGACCCCGGCCTTTCAAGAACTCATGCAAGAGGAGTTCCCGCGGCAAGCCTCGGCTAACGAGTGGGTCGACCCCCTCAGCCGGCGCGGCTTTCTCAAGGTGATGGGCGCCAGCCTGGCTTTGGCCGGCCTGGCCGGTTGCACCAAGCAGCCCGATGAACTGATCTTTCCTTACGTGAAGCAGCCTGAGGATCTGGTGCTGGGCAAGCCCATGTACTTCGCTACCGCCCATCCGTTCCCTACCGGCGCAGTTCCCGTGCTGGTCAAATCGGATGCCTTTCGTCCCATCAAGGTGGACGGCAACCCGGAGCATCCCATCTCCAAGGGGCGGTCGGACGCCTTTACCCAGGCGACGCTGCTGGGCCTCTACGATCCGGACCGTTCGCAATCTCCCCGCTACCGCGGCGAGGTGGCGGAGTTTTCCCGCTTCCAGCAGGAGTTTGCCGGCTCTGTGGCTGCCACCGGCAACGGTCAGGGAGTGGTTCTGCTCTCGGAGACCATCACCTCGCCTACGCTGGCCGACCAGTGGAAGCGGGTGCAGGCGCGCTATCCTCAGATGCGGCTGGTGCAGTATGAGCCGGTGAACCAGGACGCGGCCCGCGCCGCCTCCAAGGCCGCCTTCGGCGATTACTACGATACGCAGTACCGTTTGCAGGACGCTGACATCGTTGTGGCTCTGGATGCCGATTTTCTGGGCGGCATCGGTTTCCCGGGATTCCTTCCCCTGTCCGCCGCCTGGGCCGAGCGGCGCCGCTTCCAGAAAGACAAGACCATGAACCGGATGTATGCGGTGGAGACCATGCCCACCGTGACAGGCTTCAAGGCCGACCATCGCCTGGCGCTCAAGCCCAGCGACATTGACGCCTTCGCTGCGGCGCTGGCCGTCGGCGTTGGCGCTAACCCATCCGGCGCCGGCGCCGGCCTCAGCCCGGAAGCTCAGCGCTTTCTCTCCGTCCTGTTGGCTGACATTCGCCGCAGCGGAGGCCGCTTCGCGGTGCTGGCCGGCCCCAACAGTTCTCCGGCCTGCCACGCCGCCGCGCTGGCGGTGAATGCGGCGCAGGGCGCGGTGGGCAAGACCGTGGTCTACACCCAGACGGTGGCCCCGCTGCCCAGCGAGCAGTCGGCGGACCTCAAGGCGCTGGTCGCGGACATGAATGCCGGCAAGGTGCAGTGGCTGGTGATGCTGGGCGTCAATCCGCTCTACAACGCTCCGGCTGACCTGAACTTTCAGGACGCGCTCAACCGGGTTTCGCACACGGTCCACTTGGGAATGCATCTGGATGAGACCGGTTACTACTGCGACTGGCACATCAACCAGGCGCATTATTTGGAGAGCTGGACCGACGCCCGGGCCTACGACGGCACCGTCTCCATTGTGCAGCCGATGATCGAGCCTCTCTACGGAGGCAAGAGCTCCCACGATATCCTGCAGACGCTGCTCGACCCTGGCGTGAGCGCCTATGAAGCGGTGCGGGCTTACGCCAGGACCTATCTCAACGTGCCTGCGGGAAAGACCGCCGGTCAGGCCGGAGAAGCGGAGGCAAGTCAAGCTCGCGCGGCTGCCGCGGCTGCCGCTACGGCGGCTGCCCAGCCCGGCGTCAGCCAACAGGCCCGAAACGCCGCCCAGGAGGCAAAGGTGGCGCTGGGATTGGCCGCCCAGGACACGCCCTTCGAGATGGCCTGGCGCAAGGCGCTGCACGATGGATGGGTGGCGGACACCGCTTTTTCACCCAAGACCCTGGGAGCCCCCAAGGCGGTTCCCATCGCACCCAAGGCAGCCTCCACGGACGCGGCCATCGAGATCAGCTTCCGCCCCGATCCCTCGCTCTACGACGGAAGGTATGGCAACAATGGCTGGCTGCAGGAACTGCCCAAGCAGGTAACCAGCCTCAGTTGGGACAACGCCGCTCTCATGAACCTGGATATGATGACCCGGTTGGGCATCGAGGAGAACGAGGCTATCCAGTTGAGCGTCGGCGGACGCAGCATCATCACCCCGGTGCTGATGTCGCCCGGCCATCCTGACGATGCAGTCACGGTGCATCTGGGGCTGGGGCGGCGCGCGGAGTGCGGCCGCGTGGGCGCCGGCGTCGGCTTCAACGCCTATCTCCTGCGCACCGTGGATCAGCCGCTGTACGCCTCCGGCCTGAGCGTGGAGCGATCCAAGGGCATGTATGACCTGTGCGTCACCAAGGTGCACAACATCGAGCATCGCGGCCGCTACGCGCAGCGCGACCTGGAGCGCACCGAACTGGACACCGAGGGTACGTACTCGCTGGCCGGCCATGAGGCTCTGGAACGCTCCATCATCCGCTACGCCACCTACGAGGAGGCGCTCAAAAACCCGGACTACGCCCACCTGGGCACCAAGGACTCCGATCTTACCCTGGTGGACAAAGTCGGCTATAACCCTCAGGGAGAAGCCGTTCCCCACGACGAAAGTTTCTGGCCCGACAACTGGCGCTACGACCACATCGAGGTGGTCGGCTTGAATGCCAAGGTGCTGCAGAACAAGTGGGCGATGGCCGTGGACCTCAACTCCTGTGTGGGCTGCAACGCATGCATCATGAGCTGTTACGCGGAGAACAACATTGCGGTGGTGGGACGCGAGCAGGTAAAGATCGGGCGCATCATGCAATGGATCCGCATCGATACCTACTTCGAAGGCGATCTGCATGCTCCCGCGGCGTACTTCCAGCCGATGTACTGCCAGCAGTGCGAGAGCGCCGGCTGTGAACAGGTCTGTCCGGTGGGGGCCACCATCCACACCCCCGAAGGCCTCAACATGATGGTCTACAACCGCTGCGTCGGCACCCGCTACTGTTCCAACAACTGTCCTTACAAGGTGCGCCGGTTCAACTTCCTGCTGTACTCGGACTATGACACGGAGAGCCTCAAGTTCATGCGCAATCCGGACGTCACCGTTCGGTCCCGCGGCATCATGGAAAAATGCAACTACTGCGTGCAGCGCATCGAGGCGGTCAAGATTGAGGCCGATAAGAACAACCGCGCCATCCGTGACGGAGAGATTCTCACCGCCTGCCAGCAGGCTTGCCCCACCGACGCGCTGGTCTTCGGCAACCTGAACGATCCCACTTCCAAGGTGGTCCAGCGCAAGGCCACGGAACGCGACTACCAGGTGCTGGCGGATCTGAACTACCGTCCTCGCACCACCTACACCGCAGGCGTCATCAACCCCAACCCGGAGCTTGCATAACCATGGCCACCCAAGGACCCATTCCGGAGATCGACGATCCCATGATTGACCCGCGTACCGGCGAGTACGCGGTCATCGCTCCCGGGCACACGTTCAAGAGCGTCACCCAGAAGGTCGCCGGCATCGTCCTCACCGACAACACGCCGCTGTCCTGGCTGGGAGGGCTTTTTCTTTCGGCGACTGTAGCCATGGGCGTGGTGGTCGCCGTCACCTGGCTGGTGCTGAAGGGCGTAGGCATCTGGGGCATCACCATCCCCGGCGCCTGGGGCTTCGCCATCATCAACTTCGTCTGGTGGATCGGTATCGGCCACGCGGGAACGCTGATCTCAGCCATCCTGCTGCTCTTCAAGCAGACCTGGCGCAACTCCATCAATCGGTTTGCGGAGGCGATGACCATCTTCGCGGTCTGCTGCGCGGCGATGTTTCCGCTGCTTCACGTCGGGCGTCCCTGGCTGGGTTACTGGCTGCTGCCCTATCCCAACTCAATGAACGTCTGGCCACAGTTCCGCAGCCCGCTGGCCTGGGACGTCTTCGCGGTCTCCACCTACGCCACCATCTCCATCGTCTTCTGGTACATGGGGATGATCCCGGACTTTGGGACACTGCGCGACCGGGCCAAAAGTCCCCTGGCCAAGTACGTCTACGGCATGCTGGCGGTGGGCTGGCGAGGGTCCACGCGCCACTGGATTCGGTATGAGTCGGCTTCGCTGCTGCTAGCCGGGTTGAGCACCCCTCTGGTGCTCTCCGTACACACCACCATCAGCTTTGACTTTGCTGTGGCGGCCATGGCAGGCTGGCACACCACCATCTTTCCGCCTTACTTCGTCGCCGGCGCGGTCTACTCCGGCTTTGCGATGGTGCTGACGCTGGCGATTCCGATCCGCAAGTTTTATCACCTGGAGGATCTGGTCACCCTGCGCCACCTGGACAACATGGCCAAGGTGATGTTGGCCACCGGCTCCATTGTGGGCTACGGCTACGGCATGGAGGTCTTCATGAGCTGGTACTCGGCCAGCCATTGGGAGTACTTCATGATGTGGAACCGCATGTTTGGTCCCATGGGGTGGGCCTACTGGGTGCTGATCCTGACCAACCTCGCGATTCCGCTGACGACCCTATGGAGCCGCAAGCTGCGGGTCAATGCGGCCTATCTGTTCTTCCTGTCCTTTGTGGTGAACATCGGCATGTGGTTTGAGCGCTTCGTCATTGTCGTCACCAGCCTGTACCGGGATTACCTGCCGTCCAGTTGGGGCACCTACCGGGCCACCAAGTGGGATTACATGCTCTTCATCGGAACCTGGGGTCTGTTCAGCACGCTCTTCCTTCTGTTTGCGCGCTTCGCCCCCATGATTCCCATGTCGGAGCTGCGAACCATGCTTCCCCAAGCCAAGATCGGTAAAGGTGGAGAAGATGCCAAAGCCGTTGTTCAGGAGGCGATCTGATGCCGCCGCGTGAAGGAGTCTACGGTCTGCTGGCCGAGTTCAACACTCCCGGCGAACTGGTGCAGGCCACCAAGCTGGCCTATGGCGCCGGGTATCGCCGGATGGAGAGTTACACCCCGTATCCTGTGGAAGAGGCAGCGGAGGCGCTGCACTTCCACAAGACCAGAGTGCCTCTGATCTGCTTGCTGGGCGGCTTGATGGGCCTGACCACCGGGGCCCTGCTGGAGATCTGGATCAACGTCTGGGGATATCCGCTGAACCTGCGCGCCATGCCCCTGTTCAGTTGGCCGGCCTTTGTGGTTCCCGCCTATGAGTGGACGATCCTGTTTGCCGGCCTCTCCACCTGCTTTGGCATGCTCGCGCTGAACGGGCTGCCGCAGCTTTACCATCCGCTGTTCAATGCGCCCAACTTCGCCGATGGCGCCTCCACGGACAAGTTCTTTCTTTGCCTGGAAGCCAACGATCCGAGGTTCGATCGGATCGAGACCCGGAAGCTGTTGGAGAGATGCTCTCCGGTTTCGATCGTGGAGGTCCAGCACTAGTGAGATACACGATGCCAGATGCAAGCGATCGGATGAGGCTCCGCGCCGGAACAGCCTCCCTGTTGGGGTCGGTCTGCCTGCTTTTGCTCTTCTCCGGCTGCCGCCAGGACATGCAGAACCAGCCCAAGTTCTTCCCTCAGCGGGGAACCACCTTCTACCCCTCGGGCCGCAGCGTCCGCCCGCAGGTGGAGCACACCGTGGCGCGCGACCAGATGGATGAGAACGCCTACTTCTACACCGGCATCGAGAATGGCAAGGAGGGAGACGGGCTGCCCATTCCGCTCAACGCGGCAACCCTGGAGCGGGGCCAGGAGCGCTACAACATCTACTGCACTCCGTGTCACTCCCGGGTAGGCAACGGCGAAGGGATGATTGTGCAGCGCGGCTACCGGCCAGCCGGCAACTTCCACACCGAGCGCCTGCGCAACGCGCCGCTGGGCCACTTCTTCACGGTGATGACCAACGGCTACGGCGCCATGCCGGACTACGCAGCACAGTTGACGCCTTCCGACCGTTGGGCGGTGGCGGCCTACATTCGCGCTCTGCAGTTAAGCCAGAACGCGACGCGCAATGACGTTCCAGCCGGTGTTCAGGTGGTAGACCTGCATGAGATCGCCCGTGACCTGGGCATGCCGGTCAGCTTCGCCGATCCCTGGACCCTGCCCTCCACAGCCGTCTATGGAACGCCCAACGGCGCCGACAACGGCATACCCGGCGTGCCGATGGGGACGCCCCCGGCCGGGGCGGCAGCCCATTATGGGCAAAAGGCAACGCAGAGCTCCGGGCAGCGGGATTCGGGCGGCGAGCCAATCGCTCCGGTCTCCAACGGCACACCCTTTGGCAAGCAGCCTTGATCCAGGGCTTGATGCCGGACTTTGTGCAGGACTTGATGCAGGGATGGAAGCGCAACGATTCATGAACGGGATTTGAGACTAAAGCACTGAAGGCGACAGAAGCATGGAAATGGCAAACCAACATCACGGAGCGGATCTCACCCTGGGGCATTCGCTCCACGCAACGCGGGTGCTGCCCAGCGTCCTGACGGCTCCGCAGGTGGTCTCCACCTGGCGCGCGCGCGCGGCGGCGGTAGCAGTGGTCTTCGGCCTGTTCTCGCTGGTCTTCCTGTTTGTTCCGCTGGGCAAAGAGCATCTGCTGCGCGCTTATTTGATGGGCTACATGACCTGCTTCAACTTTGTAGGCGGGGCTCTGGCGTTTCTGATGGTGCAGTATGTCTCGGGCGGCAAGTGGGGACAGATTCTGCGCCGGCCACTGGAGGCGATGACCCGGACCATCTGGGTTCTGATTCTGATGCTGGTGCCCATCCTCCTGCTGATGAAGCACCTTTATCAGTGGGCCGCCTTCCCGGACGCCATCTCCAAGCTGTGGGCTTACCAGCACGGCTTGATGACCCAGGAACAGCAGTTGACGGCCACCTCCAAGCAGACCATGCTCAACCCCTCCTCTGCCTGGATCCAGGCCGCCATCGTGCTCGGCATCATGGCGCTGGTGATCACCCTGCTGAACCGCTGGAGCCTGCAGCGGGACAACGATCCGGAGGCCGGCACGCAGGCAAGCTTCGACCGCTGGCGGGTGAAGTTCGAGAATCTCTCCGGCCCCATGATCCTGTTGTATGTGGTGCTGATGACCGACTTTGTGATTGTCTTCGTCAAGTCGCTGGACGTCACCTGGTACTCCACGGTCTATGGGTTGCAGTTCCTGGTGGCGCAGGGTTACGCCGTGCTGGCGCTGGGCATCCTGACGCTGATCCTGCTCTCGCGCTATGAGCCCATCAAGACCATGTTTCGCACCACCGAACAGCATGACCTCGGCAAGCTGGCCTTCGCCTTCGTGATGCTGAATATCTATCTCTGCTTCGCCGAGTTCCTCATCATCTGGTCCGGCAATGTGCCGGACGAGATTCCCTGGTATTTACATCGCATTCGTGGAGGCTGGTGGGTCATCTGCTCTCTGGATGTCATCTGTCACTGGGTGATTCCGTTCTGCATCCTGCTCTCACGAGATATCAAACGGTCCAAAGCTAAGATGATCTGGGTCTGCGTCTTCATGCTGCTGGCGCGCCTGATCGACATGTTCTGGCTGATCGAGCCGAACTTCTCCGACGCAGCCGGCAACCTGCATCTGAGCGGCAACATCGGCATTCTGGCCTATGTGACCGTCCCCATCGCGGTGGTTGCCTTCTGGATGTTCTTTTACCTGAACGAGCTTACCAAGCGGCCTTTGATCAACGTCAACGATCCGCACACGGAAGAGTTACTGGAGCCTGAACATGCACACTGAGGGACACAACAGTTCGCCCGGCGCCCCGGCGGGCGGAACCCACCGCCCCGGCGGCGAGATCAGAGCCGGCGGCGAAGAT
>JAJYZE010000075.1 GCA_021800195.1 Acidobacteriota bacterium | reverse complement strand
CCACAGCGGCCGGGTTCGGGTGGGCACTGCTTCGCCTTCGGCAGCAGGCCGGAGGCGGAGGCCCATGAGCTTCTGCGGTGTCTTACTGCAGAGGCGAGGGTGGCGCCTTGAAGCTGCAGGCGCCCAAATCAGTCATGTTCTCCGGCTCGGCCTCTTCGCCGCAGAGGATGGTCACAACCGGGCAGGGTGATTCGACAATGATTCGGAAAGCAATGGGGAGACGATCCGGTGAAGAAAGAATGCTATTCCTGCGTACTCCGAGAAAGATGATGCCCGCGTGGATTTGCCGGGCGTAATTTACGATGGCATTGGAGATTTCGCTTCCATAGATCACCGCGCAGATTGTGTCCTGGTCTGATGTGTTGTTGGTGGTTACCAGGTGTTTGAGCGCATTGGTCAGAAGTTCGGCCAGGGTGTTGTCTCCATGAATGGACTGCATTGCGCGAGGCAGCACGTGCGCACAGTGAAGCTTCTGTTGGATGCTCCTGCTATAGCGGATGGCCTGGTGGATCGCCTGCCGAGTGCATGAGTGAAAGTCGGTGGCAAAGAGTACGGGTCCATCGGAGGGGCTGGGCTGAAAGGTCTCGGCCGCTACCCGCCCTACCGTCATGATGGGGCAGGCGGCTTGCAGCATCACCTTCTCGGCGGTTGGTCCAAAGGCATTGCGAATGGAGCCGTGAGGCTCCCCCGTTCCAAGGATGAGCAGGTCAGTCTCCTCGGCCTCCAATGCCTTCAGAATCCTCTCCGCTGGAACCCCCGACTCCTGCCGCGTGATGCAGTGGAGACTGAGCGAGAGAGCGCGTTCTCTGGCCTCGCGAAGGAGTTCGGACGCCTCCTGGTCCAATGAGCGGGGCAGTGCGATGAACCTGGCTGACTCTCCCTTGTCCTGGCTGAGAGGTGGATATGGCTTGGAGACATGCAGGATCCGGAGGCTAGCGCCGCTCCTCCGGCAGAGTTGCAGAGCTGCATGCAAAACCTCTTCGGAGCCCTCGCCGAGATTTGTGGCCAACAGCACTCTGCGGAAGGGGGATGGCGTCTTGCTGGAACAATCCTGCATAAGGCCAAGCCTCCCTCAGCCGACTTCTACGCGTCGCTGATGCATCGCCACCGGCCCTTGCCCGGTGGAACGCAGGGAGCAATGGGAGTTCGCCTCACGCACGGCCACTCGAAGGCTTTCCGCCCTGCGATGTTTTGCTTGATTGAATTCTGTTTGAAGAGAAATGACGGTGACGTTTGTCACACGAAGATGCATCTTCCGGAGGCGCGGCTGGAGAGTTGCTGGAACATCATGGTCCTGGCTGGAAAGCTATCCTATTCGAGCCGATGACGCCGTGGCCGCAATGCGTTCAACTCCTCCGCCCCGGCCACTGCGCCGCCTGCCCCCAATCCACTCGCCGCAGACCAGCTTGAGCACCGATGGCTGGGTTGCCGAGGACTGTTTTGGAACGCCGTTGCGTCCCCGAAGCTCCCCCTTCCAAGGCGCATCCCTTCGGCCGTGACACACCTTGCAGAGCCTCAATCGTTGCTTTGGCGCTCGCTGAGTAAACTCCTAGGTGGCCAGGTTCTCCAATTCCAGCGGCGCGAGGACGCGAAAGGAAGAGCCGTGAATCTCAATCAAGCCGTCTCTCTGAAACCTTCCCAAAGCGCGAGTGACCGTCTCACGGGATGTTCCGGCCAAATTGGCGAGTTCCTCATGCGTCAACGCCATGGTGAAGCGCATGTCCGTTCCGTGTCGTCCGGCGGCAGCCCGTCCCCAGTCCAGCAAGACGCCGGCCAGCCTGCCGGCCGTGGAGCCGGAGAGCGCCAGCCGTCGGGCATCAAAGAACGCCGATTTGTACTCCTCGGAGAGCGCCTTGGCCGCCAGCATGCTCGCTTGCCCGTATCTCTCCAGAAAGGCCAACAACTCGCTGCGTCGAATCTTCTTCACGACGCAAGGTTCGATGGTTTCAGCGGTCAACTCATAGTGCGTCCCGGAGATTGCGGCGCCCAGCCCCAGCAGATCCCCGGGGACGGCAATTCTGAGAATATGCGTCTTGCCTTCACGCGAGGTGCAGGACAACTTCACCTGGCCCATGCAAATGATGGTTGCGGCATCACAGATATCATCTTCCTGAAAGATGACGGAGCGCTTGGGCAGCCGCATTTGCATGCCAAGAGCCTCGAAGTCAGAGCGAGCTTGCCCGGAGAGATCGCACAGAATACGCAAGGAGCGGTCAGAACAGTCTTTGCAGCCGGAGTTCATGTGGGTATGAAGGTAGTTCATCGATTGACCTCCTGGTTGACGAAAGACAAAAGCGAAGTCATGGTTGGGACGTTTTGATCCCGATGCCCGCGCCACAGCGGCAGGATCCGATCAGGAACCTGCCTGTGACCAGGGTCACTGCAATCGCCGTCGAACTCTTTAGAGTGGGGCATGAGGACAAGATCCATGGCGGCAAAGCAGGAGTTGTTTGCGGGCAAGAGCTCAGATCTCTGGGAGCGGTTAACAGTAGGCGGCGTTGTGGTGATTCTGGTTGCCTTTGCAGTTCTTTTCCTCGCCAACCTGGCGACGACGCTCTGTTCCGCCCAGCTTCCGCGATAGCCGCAACCTATCTTCCATTCGGCTTCTTTGCATTCGGCTTCTTTGAGGCTCGCTCCCCGTCTCCTGCGGAAACGGCGAGCCGCGGCAGATGCTAAGCTGCGGGGCTTTGAGAGCATCCACACCGGTTCCGAGAGCTTATCCGACATGGCAACTCCCTTCCGCAGTCTGTGACGCCCGGTCGGGCCGATGCGTTCTGAGGCTTGTCCCGCTTGTGCTTCCAACCCCAACGTCCTGACATCACCATCAGATGCCAAGCCTGCGCAGGCTGCTGTGATCCGCGTCACAATGGATGATCATCGCACAATTGATTCGAATATCAGCGAATCATCCCCCTTCTCTTCTTTGGCGGTAAATGTCTTGAGATCTGCGAAGTAGGACACGATCGCCGGCTTGCGAACTGGGGGAGCACGCTTTGAAAGTTTCCTTTTGTGATGGAAATCACTGGTTGATCTCCAGCGCAGGACTATGGTCTTCGCAGAGACAGCGCAGGCGGCGAAGCAGCTCCGGAGGTCGGAGATTCCAGCTCGCCGAGATCGAGGGGAAGCCGCGATGTGGAAAAGGTTCTGCGGGTCAGCAAAGCGCCTTGCGGCGGCCGCTTCCGGTACCCGGGCTGCCATGCCTGCCCCTGCGGAAGGTTCCGGCGCTTCAGACCTTCGTCCGAAGCCCCTGATGTTTTGTCGAGGGGTATGGCTCAGCAGCCGGGGAGAGGATCAAAGCTCCGGTTTACCTGCCCCCCGGCTGTTGTCTGTAGAGTGGCCCATTGCAGATCATCTCGCGGAAGACCGGCCAGGGCGAGGGCCTTGTGCGGCCTCGGCTGGACGTTGGACGGCTGCAGGGATCAACGAAGCTAACCGATGCAATCCACAGTTTGCAGAAGCAACAGGAGAATCCAGTGAAACCGAATCGAGTCAAATTGGCAGTCTTCCTCCTCGCCGTAACCGCAGCCACCCCCATGTTGGCCCAGGACGGCGCCGCGATCTACAAGAGCAAGTGCCAGATGTGCCATATGGCGGATGGAAGTGGAAACAAGGCCATGAAGGTTCCCGCGTTCAGTCCCCGCGCCTCCGCGGCGAGCCTGATCGCCATCACCAGGAAGGGTATCAGCCCACGGATGCCTGCTTACGCCGGTAAGCTTACCGATGCTCAGATGAATGCCGTTGTCGCGTATATCAAAACCCTGAAGTAGCCCGTTACCACCCATGGCGAACTTCAAAAAGCAGCTCGCTCCTTACAACCATGTGCCACGTGATTGTATCCGTTAGTATGGAAACGCTAGATGGGTGCAGCCTCCTCGTGTCGCCCAGGTAGCAGTCCAAAATCGAGTCACAAGGAGCAATCATGAATCGTACTCTGACCCTCGCAGCAGCTTCCATTCTGGCGATTTCCGTTTCACCAGCCTTTGCACAGACCTCGGGTGCTGCGATCTACAGCTCGAAGTGCCAGATGTGCCACGGTGCCAACGGCCAGCCGACCATGGCTGGCAAGTCCATGAGGGCGATGCCCTTCAACTCGCCGGAGTTGAAGAAGGCATCGACCGCATCTCTGATCGCTGCCGTGACCAATGGCAAGGGCAACATGCCTTCCTATGGAGGCAAGCTCTCGGCTGATCAGATCAAGGCGGCAGTGATGTACATTCGAACGTTGCAGAAGTGACAACCTGAAAGAGGCAAGTCATGTCACCGTCGGGTAGGCTCCGGAAAGAGGGGGCAGCCCCAGTTTCCGCTCGCAGCAAGCAGCCATCGAGTCGTTTTCACTTAGAAGACCAACACACCTCGAGAACCCTCCCACCTCGTGATCTTCAAAGTCCTTACCCCTTGCGGCAGGACTTGTCTCTCTTCCCCAAACGAAGCCCCGGGCCAAAAGCCCGGGGTGGTCCCACGCTCTCCTTCAGGACAGCCACGTCTCCAGTTGGAGGGCCAAAGCTTGCCCTGAGGCGTTCTTCCGCCCTGACGGGTACTCGGCCGGCCTGGCGCGGCTTCCAGCCTGCCGGGCGATCCTGGGCGGTCGCTTGTGCCGGTCTGCTGCTGCTGTTTTCTTGGCCGGCCCTTCGCGCGCAAACCGACTGCCTCTCCTGCCATGGCGACACGACGATGCAGGATGCAGCCGGGCACAATGTGGGCGTGGACGCCAATCTGTTCCATGCCAGCGTCCATGGCGGCCTGGACTGTACCGCTTGTCACGCCGACATCCATGGCTATCCCCATCCCGATCACCCGGCGCAGGTCAACTGCGCCAATTGCCACTCCGAGCAGGCCGGCGCGCTAGTCGGCAGCGTCCACGAGCATGCCTCCCGTCAGCCGTGTACGGCCTGCCATGGCGACGCTCACGCCATTGTTTCCAAGGACAGTCCGAAGTCCGCCGCCTATCCCCTGAACATTCCCGCAACCTGCGGCAGGTGTCACGGCAATGCGTCCATGGCCAAACAGCACCATCTCTCCAATGTTTACCCGCAGTATGTGGACTCCATCCATGGATTTGCGCTCAGCAAGGAGGGTCTACTGGTCGCGGCCAACTGCAGCAGTTGCCATGGCGATCACCACATTCTGAGCCATAAAGACCCGCGCAGCCCCACCTATCGAACCAACATTCCCAAGACATGCGGAAGTTGCCATGCAGGCATTCTTGCGAAGTATATGGCGGGCATCCACGGTCAGGCCATGGAGCAAGGCAATCCACAGGCTCCGGTCTGTACCGACTGTCACACCGCGCACGCGATCTCCGCTCCTACCATGGCCGAGTCGACGCAGGTTTGCGGCAACTGCCATCAGCCTCAGTTGACCACCTATCGGGATACCTTCCACTCCAAGGTCAGTTCCCTGGGAAGCTACATCGACATTGCGAGATGCTCGGACTGTCACGGTGAACATGGAATCCTGCCGGCATCCAACCCGCGCTCTCCAGTCAATCGGGCCAATCTGGTGAGGACCTGCGGACGCTGTCACGCGGGAGCGAATGCGGGCTTTGTGAAGTATGAGCCTCATGCGAATCCGCACAACTTCCGCAGGTTCCCGATCCTCTCCTCCATCCGCTTGTTCATGGTTTTGCTCATCACCTGCGTGATGACGTTCTTTGTGCTGCACAGCGTGCTTTGGCTGATCCGCTCCCTGGTGGAGAAGGTTCAGAGTCGGACTGCAAAAGGAGGAAGATCATGACGGACCCATCCATTCGGATCGAAGGCACGCAGTTGGAACCCCAGGCCTCGTCTGGAGGCGCGGCAGAGGCCCACCCCGAAGCCGAGCGGTACTATGTACGCTTTACGCCGATACAGCGATGGATGCACGTCATCATGTTTTCCACCTTTCTTGGCTTGGCTATGACCGGCCTCACGATCCTGTTTAGCAGCAACGCATGGGCGCAGCACTTTGCGCTGGCCATCGGCGGATTTGGAGCCATCTTGTTCATTCACAAGTTCTGTGCGGTGATCCTGACCTTGGAGTTTCTGTATCACATTGCGAACATCGCGTTCCGCGTTGTGGTCAAGAAAGAGAAGGGATTGCTTTGGGGTCCGGACTCGATGGTTCCAAACCTGAAGGATCTCAAAGACATCGTCGGAAACTTCCGCTGGTTCCTGGGACTGGGCAGCAAGCCCCGTCTGGAACGTTACGCTTACTGGGAGAAGTTTGACTATTGGGCCGTCTTCTGGGGAATGATCATCATTGGATTCTCCGGCTATGTGATGTGGTTCGGGCCCTTCTTCGGCAGGTTTCTGCCTGGCTGGGCGCTGAACGCGGTTCAGATCGTGCATGGCGAGGAAGCCATGCTCGCCGCCACCTTCATCTTTTCAATCCACTTCATTAACGGGCATCTGCGTCCAGACAACTTTCCGATGGATACGACGATCTTCACCGGCGTCCAGTCGGAAGAAGAGTTCCAACAGAGGCACGCTGAGGAGTATCAGCGCTTGCGGGCCGAGGGCAGACTGGGGGAGAAACTTACCTGCAAGCCGGAAAGATCGCTGCTCAAGGTCAGCAAAGTGATCGGCTTCACAGTCGTCGCCGCCGGACTTGTGTTACTGATATTGTCAGTGAGTGCGTATATCCGGGAGTAGGCCCTTTGCGCCACGATCGGAACTGGATATTCGGACGAGCAAGTCTTGCGTGGAATCACGTGAGCATGGTTCGATAAGAACGAAATCCAGCGGCGAGGTCCGATCCGTGTCCCTTTTCGAACATATTAAAAAGCAGTGGCTCCAGCCCTTCTTCTTTCTGGGGAAGAACCCGCTCAGCTTGATCGGCGGCGCGGCGGCATCCGCAGCCGCCTTTGTTCTGATTGGGTTCTGGGCCGTGGATATCCTGGGCCACTCGGGGTCCAAAAATCCCTACGTCGGCCTGGTGCTGTTCCTCTTTCTTCCCGCGATCTTTCTCCTGGGGCTGATCGTCATTCCGATCGGAATCGCCATCCAGCGGAGGAAACTGGTGGATGCGGGCAGTTTGCCCTCCATCTATCCGGATATTGACTTGAACGAGCCGATGTTTCGCCATGCGCTCAACTTTGTCGTGGCGGCCACGTTCATCAACTTCGTCATCATCGGCATTGCCAGCTATCGCGGCGTCTCGTATATGGATAGCCCATCCTTCTGCGGCACCGCCTGCCACGTTCCCATGCGTCCGCAATGGGTGGCATATCAGCGGTCTCCCCACTCTCACGTGGACTGCGTGGAGTGCCATGTCGGTAGTGGTTTTGAAAACTACATCAACGCCAAGATGGCCGGCACGAAGCAGTTGGTGGGCGTCACCTTCGATACCTATCCTCGCCCCATTCTGGCCCCGCTCTCCGAGCTGCGGCCGGCGCGGGCCACCTGCGAGGAGTGCCACAATCCTACGCGCTTCCTCGGCGACCGGTTGCTGGTCAAGACGGAGTTCTCTGACGACGAGAAGAATGACATGACCAAGACGATTCTGGTCCTGCACCTTGGCGGAGTGGACTCGCTCTCTCACCTCAGCGGCATCCATGGACATCATCTGAATCATATCGAGTACGTAGCCACCGACAATACCTTCCAGAAGATCATCGCGGTCTACGCGCCGGGTCCCAACGGTACCCAGACCGAGTATGTCGACTCGACCTGGAAGGGGCCTGTCAAAGGTGTTCGGCGCGTGATGGACTGCATGGACTGCCATACCATGGCGGCGCACTCCTTCCAGACGCCTGGGGATGCGCTGGATGAGGCCATGACCTCCGGCATTCCCAGCGTCGCGCTTCCTTTCGTTCACAAAGAGGGTCTTGTGTTGCTGAAGGCCAAGTACTCCTCCCAGGCCGAAGCCGGGGTGAAGATCAAAGACGGCCTCGAAGCCTACTACCGCACCCAGTACCCCGCGATATGGAGCAGCCAGAGCGCGCAGGTGGAACAGGCCGCGCTGGCTCTGATCAAGATCTATGACCGGAACGTCTTCCCGGATATGCATGTAACTTGGGGCACGTATCCAGACAACATCGGCCACACCAACTATCCTGGCTGCTTCCGTTGCCACGATGGCAACCATACCTCCACGGGCGGACAAACGATCACCAACGATTGCTCCGCATGTCACAATCTTCTGGATGTGGACGATCCCAATCCGAAGATCCTGAGCGAGCTCGGCTTCGAGTAGAAGGCGTGAGTTCTCTCCGCCCCAGCAGCAGGGATGGTTGGAACGGAAGGGAAAGACCGTCGCACCGCCGTCGCAGGAGATCCGGTGAATCTAAAGATGCAGTCGGGGTTAAGTTTACGGCGCTGAAGGAGGATGCGCTGAAGCGATCCTGTACGGCTACTTTTCCCCGCGCCGTTTCTCCCATACAGCCGACTCCACAGATTTGTGAGGATCGCGTTCCGGCGGCTCGGAGCATCTTGTAAGCCACTCTACAGCCGTGCGAGCCGTTGAAACGAACTTTCGGTCTATGCTCGAGCCGGCTCCGCAGCGAGAGCATAAAGGCGAAGTTACATGACGTAAGCTACGCGTTCCAGCTCGCGCTGAATCAGATCCAAGGTGCAGCCCGGAACCTCAATGCGTGAAGCCACGTCGCGAGCCTCCTGATGCGAGACTCCATATCCGCGTCCGCTGAGGAAGCTGGCTACGATCTCGGCGGCCTGGAAGGAGTCAACGCCGGACTGCAGCAACTCGCTGCGCAGCCGCAGCAGATCCGTAGGCGTAAAGCGCTCGACACAGTTCGGGTTGTCTTTGAATGGGTTCATCGGGCAACCTCCCATGGCCGGCGAGAGTGGCCCACCCGCCTCTACTTCATTGGAACGTTTTCTTGGGAAAGAAGTTGCCAACGTAGACTTGATTTCGTCGCGCGTATAGTCTCTGCCCCCGGGATCTTCAAGTCCGCGGATGCAAGGCAGAGAGAGCCCTTGCGTCGTTGCCCAGGCCGAACCACCTGAACTGACGGCACAATTCTGGCCGTCCTTCGCCCGAATCCGAACTGCCACTCTCCGCCCGCAGCTCTCGGCCGCGATATTCTGTTAGTATGTCTCTTACTCTCACTTCCAGCGTTCCGCGGATCCTTGATGGCATAGCGATCGCCGCGCAGATCAAATCAGAGCTCGTCGACCGGGTGAACTCCGCTCGCGCCCGTGGTCATGTTCCTGGCTTGGCCGTCATCCTGGTCGGCGAGAATCCGGCCTCCCAAATCTATGTGCGAAGCAAGGTAAAGACCTGCGGGGAGCTGGGAATCTACTCCGAGATGCATACGCCTCCGGCCACTGCGACCACCGACGAACTTCTGCAACTTGTGGCTTCGCTTAATTCCCGGGAGGAGATTGATGGCATCCTGATTCAACTTCCTCTGCCCAAGCACGTGGATACCACGCGTCTACTGGAGGCTGTTGCTCCTGAGAAGGATGTGGATGGCTTCCATCCTATCAATGCCGGGAGATTGCAGAATGGTTCACCCCCAGAGAAGGTGCTTGCGCCATGCACTCCGGCAGGCATTATGGAGGTGCTGCACCGCAGTGGCATTGCCGTGCGCGGGCGGCGGGCGGTTGTGATCGGGCGTTCCAACATTGTAGGCAAGCCGTTGGCGGTCATGCTGGTGAATGCCAGCGCCACGGTGACGGTCTGCCACTCGCAGACCAAGGATCTGGAGGCCATAACCCGTCAGGCTGACATTCTCATTGCAGCCATCGGACGGCCGGGATTCGTGACACCCGAAATGGTTCAGCCGGGTGCAACCTTGATCGATGTCGGAATCAACCGCATCGTCACCGCTGAGGATCTGGAGCGCTTCTTCCCTGGGGACGCGGCGCGCCATGCCGGTTTCTCCAAGCGTGGATCGACGCTGGTTGGGGACGTCCATCCGGCCGCGTTCGCAGTCTCGGCAGCCTACACTCCAGTCCCCGGCGGAGTGGGCGCTTTGACGATCGCTATGCTGATGGCGAACACGGTCAAAGCCGCAGAGCTGCGGAGGGGCTGAACCAGCATGTTGCGCGTAGGGCTTACCGGCGAACTCGGCAGCGGGAAGTCAACGGTGGCCCGCATGCTCGCCGAGCGAGGCGCCCTGGTTCTGTCCTCCGATGAGATGGGCCGCGCACTCATGCAGCCCGACCGGCCGGCCTTTGGGAAAATTGTTGCGGCCTTCGGCCAGGAGGTTCTCTCCGCCGATGGAACGCTCGATCGCAAGCGGTTGGCGGCCCTGGCCTTTGATGCTCAGCGGCCCCGCGTGGAGGAACTCAATGCGATCATCCATCCGGCGGTCATTGAGGAGCAAGCCATTCAGATGGCCGAATTGGCCAGAGCCAAGCCGCACGCCATTGTGGTAGTGGAGTCGGCGCTCATCTTTTCCACCCAGCATGGGTCAATCGGCGGCTGGCGCAACCGCTTTGACAAGGTGCTGATGGTGACCGCCCCCGACGAAGTGAAGGTGGAGCGCTTCATCGCCCGGATCGCCGCCGAGCGAACCCTCACCGCGGAAGAGCGTGCGGCTCTGTCTGTCGATGCCTGGCGGAGGCTGCAAATCCAACAGCAGACGCACTGCCCAGACGATGTCATTCTTCTGCACAACGATGGCGATGTGGATGTTTTGGAGCGGCAGGTGGATGTGGTGTGGCAGCAACTC
>JAJYZE010000074.1 GCA_021800195.1 Acidobacteriota bacterium | reverse complement strand
AGCCTTTGCAAAGGGTCCCGAAGACGCTGGGCGCCGGGAGTCGGGGAATAAAGAGGGCGTGAAAGAATGGAACAGATGGAAACGGAAGGACTCAATCGAACGGTTGCGGAGACCGAACAGGCAGCCACGCTGGGCGTGTACGTCTCCGTGCCGTTCTGCCGCTCCAAGTGCAGCTTCTGCAACTTCGCCTCCGGCGTCTCCTCAGCGGAGGCAATCGAGGCCTATATTGTCCGGCTTTGCCGGGAGATCGCAACGGCTCCGAACAGGGCAGAGAACCTGCGGGCTCATCTTCCTCGTTACGTGGACTCGGTCTACCTTGGTGGAGGGACGCCCAGTCTTCTGGCTCCGGCACAACTGAGACGAATCTTCGTCTCGCTTCGGGAGACGTTCCGGATTGCCGGGAATGCGGAGATGACGTTGGAGGCGGCGCCGGGCCAGATCGACGATGCGCTGCTCAACGAAGCCATGAGCCAGGGGGTGAATCGCATCAGCCTGGGAGTGCAGTCTTTTGTCGACCGTGAGAGCGCTGCGGTGGGACGCAACCACACGGGGAGCGGCTGTGTCGAAGAGATTCATCGTCTGCAAAGAGCTGGAATCGCCGACCTTGGTGTCGATCTGATCGCCGGCTTGCCCTACCAGACGCAGGAGAGTTGGAAGCAGTCGCTGCGGGTCGCCACCAGCATTGGCTTGAACCATCTGAGCGTCTATATGCTGGAGATTGATGATGACTCTCGCCTGGGAAGGGAGGTTCTGGGCGGTGGACGGCGGCTCCATGCAGATGCGATACCCAGCGAAGAGATTACGGCTGCGCTCTACGAGAGCGCTTGCGAGTGGCTTCCGGCGCAGGGTTTTGCCCAGTACGAAATCTCCAACTTTGCGCCTGCGCAGTACCGTTCGCGCCACAACTGCAAGTATTGGCAGCGTGCTCCCTACATCGGGTTTGGACTGGATGCTCACTCCATGCTGTTGCGGGGCGAAAACGCCATGAGAGAAGAGCGCGTGGCCCGCGCAGGCGCAAGCAGCGCCGTGCGCTTTGCCAACCCGGAGGATTTGGCGCAGTACGTGAAGAAAGAGCTTTCTCCGGCCTTCCCGATGTTGAGCCGCAGAGATGAAGGCATCGTAGAGCTCGGGCGACCGGAGGCCCTTGAGGAGAGCATCTTTCTTGGCCTGCGGATGACGGAGGGCGTGAACCTCTGGCAACTTCGCCGGGACTTCTCCGCGAATCTGGTCGAGCCCGCCGAAGAGGCCGCCGCCGAGCTGATTCAGGATGGCTTGATGCTGGAGGAGGATGGGTGCTGGCGGCTTACGCTGCGCGGCCGTCTATTGTCCAATGACGTATTCACAAGGCTGCTGATGGGCTTAGCTGCCTGATGCGGCAAGCCGGCGGAGAGGCCAAGGAGGATTTGAGAGTTGCCAGTCGAGAGTATTGACCTGCGCAGTGACACTGTTACCCGTCCTACCGCCGCCATGCGGGCCGCCATGGCTGCGGCCGAGGTGGGCGATGACGTTTATGGCGAAGATCCAACCGTGAATCGTCTGGAGGCGCGCGCGGCTGAGATCTTTGGCCGTGAGTCGGCGCTTTTTGTTCCTACGGGAACCATGGGCAACCAGATCGCGATCCGCCTGCACACGGAACATGGGCAGGAGGTGATCTGCGAGGCGCGTTCCCATGTGCTGGACTGGGAGATGGCTATGATGTCTGCCTTTTCGGGCTGTCTGCCGCGGGCGATCCACGGCGAGCATGGCATCCTCACCTGGGAGCAGATCAGCGCCGTTATGGTACGGCCCAGCTACTACCGCGCTTCCACTGGATTGCTTTGCCTGGAGAGCTCGCATAACATGGCCGGCGGCACGGTGACGCCGCTCGCCATCTTTGAAGAGATCTGGCACGGCGCCAAAGAGGCTGGGCTGGCGACGCATCTGGATGGAGCGAGGATCTTCAATAGTGCGGTGGCGCTGGGCCTTCCGGTGGCGAAACTCACGCGCGGCTTTGATACGGTCAACTTCTGCCTCTCCAAGGGCCTGGGCGCGCCGGTGGGTTCCATGCTGGTGGGCTCAGCCGCAGCGATGCATCGTGCCCGCATCTTCCGCAAGGCACTGGGCGGAGGCATGCGCCAGGCCGGCGTACTAGCCGCGGCGGGCATCCTTGCGCTGGAGCAGGGACCGTCCCGTCTGCACGAGGACCATGCCAACGCACAGCATCTGGCCCAGGCCGTGGCAACGTGCAGGTCTGTCGCCATCGATCTGGCTACGGTGCAGACCAATATCGTTCGCTTCGATGTAAAAGGACTGGATGCTGTCCATGTGGTTGCGGAGCTCAAGGCGCAGGGCGTGCTTTGTAGTTCGCTGGGAAGAAAGTCGATTCGCCTGGTGACCCACAGGGACGTTAGCCGGGCCCAGTGCGAGACCGCAGCGGCAACGCTGGTGCGCGCATTGCACGGCTGAGGATGCAGCCTTCGGTCGAGTTCTACAGCCTCCGTAAAGTCTGTGGCGGCCTCAACGACAAGCCGCTCGCAAGAAGACTCGGAGATGGAACGGCCGCCCGGCCCGCGACAGATCTTGGTCTTTGAGAAAGGTGCGGCGTCCTGCGAGCCAACATCTCTGAAAACGCGAGATGTGGGGCACCCGGCCCGGGGTGATGAGGTAAAACGAGAAATGAAGCACCCAGAGTGATGAAGAGAAGGCGGTTCGGACGTGCAGTGGTCAGGATGAGGGCGCAGCAGGCCAGTGCAGCAGGCGGGGGATGAGCGGGTAGTAGAGGCCAAGCTGGATCGGCCGATCTCCGTCAGGAAGCGTGCGGCGCAGCGCAGCGTAGGCTTCCATCTGGCCTTTGTACTTTGCCGTCTCCTCGGCTTCGAAGTCTGCGTCGGAGAGGTTGCCCTGTTCGGTGGTCTTGAAGTCCACAATCCAGATGGATTCGCTCCCGTGGGCGTTGGGTTCGGCTGCGGCAAGAAAGGTGCGGTCCAAACGCAGGGCCTGGACCTCCGATGCGGCCAGCTTCAGGGTTTGCTCACTGGCGGCAGAGGGATGTGGGGAGAGGATCCAGCGCCCGACGGGGTCTTGCAGGGCGAGCGTGAGAGCGCGTTCGGCGCGCGCCGACTCGCGCTGGGCGAGGGTGGAAGAGAGGCCCTCGCCACGCAGACTCGCTGCCAGAGCGGGACGCCAGGAGGGGATCTCCGCGGCGAGAGCATCGAGAAGGTCGTCGCGAAGGGTTCCCGTCGGCTCCGAGAGCAGATCGGCGCTATTCTCCGGCGTTGAAGCTCTTTGCTGCAGGAGCTGCGCCAGCCGCTGCAGGTAGCGATGCACCACGTTGCCGAAGGCGCGGGCCGCAAATGAGCCCTCCGGGCGATGGAACGCGGCGGTGTGGCGCAGCGCCGATGCGGAGGGATAGAGCAGGCGGCGTTCTTCGGCGGAGCGAAACCTTGCGGAGGGGTCGAAGCTCAGAGGAAGCCGCTCGATGGTCGCCGGTTGTGGCGCTGGAGCGGGGGTTGGAAGTTCTTCATCGTCCGTGGTGGGGGTTCCGGAGGCAGCTATCTGCAGTTCGGACTCGCCGGTCTGGTCCGCGCGCTCGGAGAGCAGTTGTTCAAAATGCGGCCTGACGGCGGGCCAGCAGGTCTTGAGCAGACTGTCATTGCGGGGTTGCGCGAGGTCTCCCTTGCTGGTTATGGAGGCGGTGGCGAAGAGATGAAGTTCCTCGCGGGCCCGAGTAGCGGCGACGTAGAAGATGCGTTTGATCTCCGCAGCCTGACGGCGGCTCTGGACGCCGGTGAGCCACGCGCCCAGCCTGCCATGCTCGGAACCCTTCTCGTCGATGGGCGCCAGCACCACGGTGGCGGGTGGTTGGCCGGATGGATCTGACCCGTCGATCAGGTGAGAGGTCTGGTCGAACTCCAGCCAGTTCAGCAGGACGCTGCCGTTCTTCCTGCTGCCACGGTCGAGTTGGGGGATCAACACCAGATCCCACTCCAGCCCTTTGGCTTTGTGGATGGTCAGAAGTTCGACCTGAAGGCGTCCATCCTCGGTGGTGGGCGGCGCCGGCTCCGCGTAGAGATTGGCGAGGCGGCTCTTGAGCAGATTCAGGTCAACGCGCTCTCCCTCGCTCTCGATCTCCAGCAGCAGATCGAGGTAGCGGCGCACGTTGCCGCGCCTGGCCGCGGGCAGAGCGAGGTCACCGCCAAGGGAGCGCCAGGTGCGCTCCACATGGGTTGCCACGGAGGTTCTTCCGCGCGCAGCCAGGGCGGCTTCCAGGGTTGGCCAGACGCGGTCGAGAAGCATCTGACCCGCCGGGCTGAGGGCGTGGCGATTGGCCCTGACGCGTTCGGCGATGGTCTGCTCGCGGGGCTCGATCCGTGCAGCAGCGGCTGATGCCGGGAGGGCGTTGTCCCCGGTGAGGCGCAACAGGTCGGCCAATCCCAGGCCGCACCAGGGAGCGTGCAGCACCGCCAGCCATGCGGCGCGGTCGGCGGGGTGCAGCAGGGCGCGGGTGAGCGCGAGGGCGTCCAGAACCTCCGGCAACTCGTCGAGCGGGTCCAGATCGATGGCGCGGTAGGGCAGCGGGCCGGATCCCCGGTCTTGTTTGAACTCCTCGATGACCGCCTCAAGGTGCCGCCGGGTGCGGCCCAGCACGGCGATGCTCCAGGGCTTGTGGGCGCGATGGGCCGGGAGGGGCATGGCCTGACGTTGCTCGATGATGGACCGGATCTCGCGGGCCTCGCGGGCGGCGATTTCAGCGCGAAAGTTGCCGTCCGGGTGCGTGGTTTCCCGCAGACTGGGGTGCCAGACGACGCCGGCGCTGTCGCTGGCTGGTTGGGTCGCTTGGGCCTCGACGAAGGGGACATCGACGCTGTCGCCCAGGGGTAGAGGAGATCCGCCAGCGGATGGAGGGACGGGGCGCGGGAAGATCTGGTCGAAGATGGCGTTGAAGCCGGAGACGAGCTTGGCCTGGGAGCGGAAGTTGGCGGTGAGGGCGAGGGGGCGGAGTTCGAGTTCGCCCAGCCGTTGCTCCTGAGTGATGCGGAGAAAGCGCTCGACGCGCGCCTGCCGGAAGAGATAGATCGACTGCTTAGGGTCGCCGACCAGAAAGAGAGTCTGTGTGTGGCCGTCCCAGGAGTGGGTGAGCAGGCTGAGCAACTCGTACTGACCGGAGGAGGTGTCCTGCATCTCATCGACCAGGATGTGGCGAAGTCTGGCTCCAGCCCAGATGGCGAGATCGTTGGCAGCGTCTGCGGCGGTGGCCTCGGGATCTGCGGCGCTGGCCTCGGGCAGGATGCCGGCACGAAGCGCAGCGCGGGCGGAGAGCGCGAACTCGGTGAAGTCGCAGGCATTGCGTTCGGCAAAGAGCAGGCGCAGCTCGGCCAGTGCGCGCCGCAGCACCTGAAAGAGCGCCCTGATGACCTCCCACTGCTCGTCCGGGTAGGTTGCCGGAGGCAGCCTGGGAATGGCGGCGAGGATCTCGCGAAGGTTACCGCCGGGGGGCTGGTGGGTCTGGAGATCTTCGACGATCTCTTTGAGCGCCGGCGCGTCCGCTTTGGGAATCTCAAACCTGAGGTCCATGGCCCAATAGCGTTTACGCCAGTTGCCGTCAGACTTCAACAGCACCCGGATGAGCGCCACCCAGTGGTCGAGATCCGCTACGGTGGCTGTGGGGGGCTGCAGCCGGTCTGCGCAGAGAGCGATCGGCGAGGGAGCGCCATCGAGCCCGTCGTACTGGGCTAGCCGGGCGGCGAGCGCGGTGAGCTTCTGCAAGGTGACCGCAGGGAGGGCGTGGAGCGCGCGGGAGAGTGCGCTGCGGATGACGTTCTCCAGCGAGCGCTCCAGGCTGCGGCGAATCTCAGCTTCGAGTGCTGTGTCCTGTTTGGAACTGGAGGCGGATGCGGAGAGGATCGGCGCAAGCTCACCCCACTGCTCGCGGGTGCCCAGCATGTCTGCAATCAGCGCCTCGCAGTCGGCCAGATTGCCGTCGCGATGCAGGAGCAGGGTGCGCAGCGCGGCGTCCAGCCGCTGGCCGGCGGGCGAGTGGGTATTGCCGAGTTGCAGGAGGGTTCGGCGCGCTGCCTGGCGGTAGAGCGGCTCTGCATCTTCCAGCGGTTGCCGGGGGCCTCCGGTTCCGGAGAGGATGGGCAGCGCGTTGGCGATCTGAGAGCAGACGGAGTCGATGGAGCGTATGTTCAGGCGGGACGGCCGGTGGCGAAGATCCCATCCGAGACGCCGGTCGCGTACGAGCGCAGCCTGGGCCAGAGCGAGGGTTTCGAGCTCGAAGGGCGAGAGCGGCTCTGCATCGGTGGGAAGGCCAGATTCCAGGTGCGCTGCGGCTCTGCCAAGCTGTTCGAGAACGCGCTCGCGCAGCTCGGCGGTCGCCTTGCGGGTGAAGGTGATGGCCAGCACCTCCTCGGGCAGCTCGACGGAGGGGTCGCCCAGCAGCTTGAGATAGCGTGCGACCAGCAGGCCGGTCTTTCCCGAGCCGGCGGGCGCCTCCACGATGCAAGAGCAGCGGGTATCGAGCGCTGCGGCGCGCTCCGGAGCGTCGCTGGGGGGTGAAGGGAGGTGGAGCAGCTTAGACAGGGAGATCATCTCCTTTCTCCGCGCTCCGTTCACTGTCAGCGTGCAGCGCCGAGGGAGCCGACCGGTTGATACGGCAGAGCAGGCGCTGGGCGCAGGCTACACAGTTGTCGTTGTAGCTCTTGGGCAGCACCTGAGCCTTGCCCTGGGCGAATTCTTCCGCCAGGCGCGCGAGTGTATGGCTCCAGGCCTGCTGCAAAGAGGCCATATCCCGCAGCGTGGAGGAGGACCTTGACGTGGACGGGGGCAGAACTCCCTCTTGAGCCTGAAATCCGACCCAGTTCATCTGCTCGCCCGCGCGTATCCAGGCGAAGGCCAGGCCTTGGAGATCCGCGGCCTCGGGCAAAAGCGCATAGAGCGGAAGTTGTGGGTCGTCGGGACGGTCGCCATCCCACAGCCCGGTGTGGATCTGCGAGCCGGTCTTGTAGTCCACCAGGAAGACGCCGTCCTGCACCTGGTCGATACGGTCGATACGAACGTCCAGGGTGAGAGGGCCGATGGCGACAGACTCCTGCAGTTCCACATCCAGAATCCTGAAGGGACCGCGTTCCAGTTCGTGGGTGAGCCACTGCCTGAGCAGAGATCCGAGCCGCTGCTTGAGAAGCGAGAGATAGGCTTGATCCCAGTCGCCTTGCAGGCGGAGGTGGCGGGGAATGGCCGCATCAATCGAACGGATCAAGGTTGCCTGCAATTCGTCCGGGCGCATGCCGCGCAGCCTCTCCTGGGAGGCGACGGTCTTCCAGAAGTTCTGCAGCGCGCGATGCAGCAGTGTTCCGCGCTCGCCGGCGTCAAGACCCAGCGTGCCGTCCAGAGGATGGTGCTCCACCTCGCTGGAGGCCAGGCGCAACTGGGCGAAGGCCAGGAAGCCACAAGCGGCCTGCAGGCGCAGTACCGAGGCTCCGCCGATGACCTCACCCGGTGGAAGTGGAGGCAGAGGCTCGTCGTCGGCAACGGTCTGGCAGGGGATGGCCTCTGTAGATTCCTCCAAGGCCGGAGCGGCCCCGCGAGAGGAGAACAGGGTAGCCGCATCGAGACGCTCGACGGGCAGGGTTTCGAGGAACGGGGAGGGGCGCAGATGGCCGCTCTCGTTCTGGGCGGCACAGGTGAACAGGATGTTGGCGGTGGAGCGCAGCAGCCTCTCCAGCCGCCCGCGGCTGCGCGCAGCGGTTGCGGCAGGATCGGTGCCCGGCATCTTCAGCGAGCGCTGCAGCGCCCACGGCAGCAGAGGATGGGGCTGCTCATTCTCCGGCCAGTTTGCATCGGTAAAACGGAGCAGGACGGCGGCATCGAAGACGGATGCTTCGGCCTCCGCCACGCTCAGGATCTGCAGGGAGGCGTGTGGCGAGACCGGAAGAGAGGTGGTTCGCTGGAGATGGAACTCGAGGGCCTGCCATGCGTCTTCAAAGGAGGTCCGGCGTCCGCTGTAGTCCAGGGTCGAGACGGTGTCCAGCGCATCCTCCCAGACCTGAGCAGCGGCGAACTCTGCGGCGGTCAAGGGGCGGTTCCCGGGCCAGTTCGCGGACCGCACCAGCTCACGGATGAACTCCATCCATTCGGCATACTCGCGTGGCCTGCGGAGGTCCTGCGTGGCGTGCTCCTGCACTCTGCGCAGCCAACGGAGAGAGGCGAGAAGCTCGGAGGAGCCTGGCTGGGAGCCGCTCTGGTCAGCCTGTTCCAGAACGTCGGGGATACTGATCTCTGAACGCAGCAGGGTGAGGCGGCGCAGTCTGCGGACATCGAAGCGGGCAGCCGCATCCAGAGCCTCGAGATTGGCACCGTTGTCGCCAACGTAAGGCGAGAGCAGCAGCGAGGTGACCCGCTCCTGACTCAAGGGGGCGATGGCCCAGCGAACCAGTTCCATGGCATCGGTGAGGATGGCCAGCGATGCCAGGGGAGATCCGGAGGAGAACTCCCAGGGCGTGGAGGAGGGATCTGCATGGATGGACTGAAGCTCCGGAGTAAGGATCTGGCGCAGCACGGGCTCCAGAGAAGCGCGCTCCTGGGCGGGGTTGGGAAGGAGCATGGCGATGCGCAAGCTACGCCCGCCGGTCTGGGCACTCTGCAGAAGTTGGCGCACCCAGCGCACGGCGAGCAGCATCTCCTCCGACTCATTGGCGGCGACCACGGCCGCGCAGAGGGGGTTGGCAGTGGAAGGAATGTGCAGGTCGCACTCGGTGACGACGGTCGGGCGGCGGGCGAGGCCGTCTGCGCGGAGGGCTTCGCCCGTCCCTTGCGCCTGAAGCTCGGTGAGCAGTCTCTGCTGGGCGGGGGTTCTCTCGCTGAAGCCTGCCAGAAGGATGGATGGCGGTGCGGAGAGCCTGCCAGAGCGAAGGTGTTCGAGCAAGGCCTCTTCGAGCAGCGCTGGGGAGAGAAGTTCGCGCTGGGCGCAGAGCTTTGTGAAGGCATCCGCCCATTCGGCAAAGACGCGGCTGTCCTGAGAGGCCGCGGATTGGCGCAGCTTGAACGGCTGGAGTGCCGAGGTTGCGCGGTAAGCCGCGGCGAGCTGCCATGCGGAGTGAGCCAGTGTCGCTAATGCGTCGATGGAGGCGATCGACTCCAGGGAGGCGAAGTCGGCGACGATCTGGCGCCAGAGATCATGCTCCTGTAGAGGGTTCAGCAGGAGGCGCTTCTCGGCTCCGGTGAGGATGAGCTGGCTCCACAGCGAGCGAGTCCACTGTGCCCAACTTAGCGCCTGCGCCGGCTCCCAGGCCGCCAAGCCGCGGGCTCTTTGTCTGTCATCAAAGGCAGAGTTCACCTTGCGCGCCGCGCGCTCGCTGGGCAGAAGCAAGCGTATGCCCTGCTCCAGGCTGTTCAGGAGATCGGCGAGAGTTGCGTAGGACATCGTCTACCGTTATATCGAAGTTTGGCGAGAAACAAGTTGCGGCCTGGACGCCTTGTGAAGGCGAAGTTCGGGACCGATAGACAAGCGCCCTGTCGCCACTGCGCCGCAAGACGCACAGCGCGAGCGGCGGAGGTTTGAGGCGGGTTCGCTGCAAGACTGTCGAGCGGCGACCGCAGGAGATTCTTTTCCCTTTTTAAGACTCTGTCTTACCGCGGTTGGGGACTTCGGCCTGGCACGGCGCTGAGAAGCAACAGGGTAAGAGCCAGCGCCAGAGGTACAACCATGGCTACGCGCAGCGATCCGCTCTGCGTGGAGAGGAATCCCATCATCCAGGGGAAGAGCGCTGCTCCCAGTCCGGAGACGGCGAGGATAAAACCGGCCGCGCGTGCGGTTGGCCGGCTTTCGATCAGCAGGGCAAAGGTGGTGGGAAAGAAGGGCGCAAGGCTGAACCCCAGGAGCACAGAGTAGAGCGAGAGCAGCGGACCATGGTGGGTGGTTGTCAAGGCTGCGATCAAGAGAACGGAGAGGGCCATGCCGAGGCGTTGCAGAGTGGACTCTGGGATGATGCGCAAGGCTGCCGAAGAGAGGGCGCGGCCGGCGGTCAACGCAGACCAGAGCAGAACGATTGCCGACTGCCCACCCAGAAGGCGCGCATCCGAGAAGCGCACCGTGTAGGTGGTGAGCCATCCCGTGATGCATGTCTCCAGGCCACCGTAAAGGAAGAGTAGCCCTCCGAAGTGAAACAAGAGTTGTGACGGTGGTGACACGGATTGCGTGGAAGGTGAGTCGGGTGTAGCCGCGGCGTCCTTGGATCGCTGCATGAGCCCACCGATTCCGGTGACGAGGAACATCGCTGCGAAGCTCAGCAACGCCTGGCGCAGGTGAAAGCGCGGCAACACAGATGCGGCGATCAGCCCGCAGAGCACGGCGCCCAGGCTCCAGAAAAAGTTGATCAGCGACAGCGCTGAGCCGGTGTGGCTGGTGAATCGTCTGCCGACGACGATGTTGGAGGAGGCGATCAACTGGCCGAGGCCGAAGCCGCTGACAAAAAGGCAAGCGGCGCCGCTGAGGAGCCCGGTGCTGAGGCCGAAGGCCGCGAAGCCGATGCAGGACAAGATGGCGCCGGCCAGCACTCCCAGGCGCAAGCGCCGCGGGACCGACACTCCGCCCAGAAAGGCTCCGACAAACTTGGATGCCAGCAAGAGACCGCCCTGCTGGTCGCTCAGCCGCCAATCGTGCAGCAGGGTGGGCATGATTGGCCC
>JAJYZE010000073.1 GCA_021800195.1 Acidobacteriota bacterium | reverse complement strand
GAGGACCTGGGTAAATCCGGCACGGTCGCCAAACATTTCACTATGGGGATTGTTCCACTCATCCACCTGAGCGCCGTTATCCAGAGCGTCGGCGTTGCGGCCGTGGAAGCGCCGGATCTGGGTGAACCATGTGGTGTTCTCCAGCGAGCTGTTGGGACTGAGGTTCATGCGCTCCCGGCCGTAGGTCATGAACATCTCATTTCTGTCGTACTTGTTGTAGTCGGCGAAGGGAAGGACGCCGTAGAAGCCGCTGGTCTGTTCACTAAAGTGAAGGCCAGAACCGGGTTCGACAAGGCCCACGTCGGTGGTGGGGATGACGGTGGGACGATAGCCCCCGGCTTTGGAGTAGAAGACTCCCCAGGCTACGCTGCCGGCGCGGAAGTTTTTGATGGTCTTGCCGTAGACGGAGCCGCTTTGGGAGTGGTTGCCGAAGCCGTCAGGACCCTGAAGGTAGTCATCGCCACGGCTCAGGCCGCCGCCCAGGACGGTGGACCATCCCTTGAAGTCGCCGGTGTTGCCAACGAGGGCGAAGTTCTGCTGGCCCCACGGGCCGTCAGAGAGGGCGACGGCGAGGTGAGGTTCTTCCGTGGGTTGGATGGGCGTGAACTCCACGCGGCCGCCAACATCAAGATAGCCGCGGTCGGCGGCTTCGCCAGGACCGTAGGTGGAGGAGATATCCTGGATGATCAGGTTCTGGGGCATGGTGGCGGATTGCCACAGGCCGGTCGCCGGATCGGCGACAGGGATGCCGTCGTAGGTGATGCCGAGCGAGCCCGCGCCCGTGAAGCCGGTAGATTCTCCGGCCCAACCCTGCTGGACGCCGTTGAGCATGACGGTGTATTTGGTCGCGCCGGTATTACCGTAACCGACGATGTTGGCTCCGGGTGAGGCGGCGAGCATCTGTGCACCGCCGGCGACCGGACCGGCGATGTCGAGCTGCTTGCGATCAAGGACGCGGACGGTATCCGGAATCAGCATCACGTCATCGCGGGTGGGCACTGGCGTGGCTTCGGGATCTACGGTGCCGAGCACGACAACCCCGGCGCTGAGTGAAGCAACCTTGAGTGACGCGCTGATGAAGTGGATGCCGGCGGGCACGCGCTCGGTGTAGTTCTCGAATCCGGACTTGACAATGCTGAGAATCTGGGGATCCGGTGAGACTCCAGGGAAGTTGAACTCTCCGTTATTCAGGGAGATGGTATGAACGGCTCTGCCCGTGGTCAGGTCTGTGAGCGTCACTGCGGCGCGAGAGACGGCGGCACCGGATGCGTCGAGGATCTTACCTTGAATCCCGGACACGTCCTCGGCGATGCCGAGACAGCTCATCGTGAAGAAAAAGAACGTGACGAGTACGTGCGCGAGGATGGGGCTGCGCTTCATTATTTCCTCCGAAAGGGTGAGTGATCTTGAGTGAGTCTTGGTTGGTGCGGGCCGCTCGACAATCTCGACGCCGAGCAGGAGTAGCTGCTTGGACTCGCGAGCCTCGGCGAGTCGATTGAAATGGAGAGGTTGGGACGGACCGAGGAGACTCGACGAACAGCCTTGGTGATCAGAGCCAGCCGGGATTGGCGACCGCGGCTCTGCGGAGGGCCGGGCTCTATCGGTCCAACAGCATGGAGCGCACATCTTCGCGAATGCGGAGGGAGGAATCTGCCTGCAGCGCAATCGGACGGGTCTATGTGCAACAGTTCCTTACGCGAGAGTGGAGGAAGCTGCACCCATGTCCTGCGCGATGGAGGAGTTGGATTGGTTTGGAGAGAGACTTGGATTGGCGGTACTCCACAAAAGCGATCTTCCTGGAGAAGATTAGAAGCAACGCTGATGAACGAGCGGTGAGTCCCATATGAACAGAAATTGAATTCGCGTTAATACCCGATGAATTGAACGCGGTGGGTGGAACGAGGGGGCAAGGCAAGGATGTCTGAAGCTGTTCCGTAGAATGGCGAAGGCCGGCCATGCTCGGCGTCACAGAGTGGGCGAGACACCGAATGTTCGCGGTCAACGGTTCGAGCGGATGGATCGTTGGAGATCCCTGCGGATATCAGCGCCGACGGCGATGTGGGTGGGAGGCTGCGCCGAGGTGGCGCTTGCGCCGCGCCTGTTACACGCCCTTGCGCAGCGGCTCCCAGATGTACTTGTGAATCTGCAGGCTCAGGCGGGCGGGAAGTTCGTCGGCGAGCATCCACTCCACCACCAGGCGCGGGTCCAGAGCGCAGTTCGCTGTCGAGCGTTCTTCGCTTGGGTTCTTCAGAAACGCGGGAGAGAGCAGGATCTGACTACAACGGCTGGCGAGGTTGTGGGTCTGGATGAACCGGCGGGAGAACTCGTAGTCAGCTCGGCTGGTGAGGACAAACTTTACCTCGTCGTTGAGAGTGAGGAATGCCAGATTCTCGATGCGAAAGCTATCGGCGGCCGCGCCGGCCCCGGGGCATTTGACATCCACGATTTTGTGGACGGCCGAGGGCAAATCGGCCAGCGGCCGCTCTCCGCTGGTCTCGATCAGCAGAGTGTACTCGCGGGTCAAAAGCTCGTCCATGAGCGGCAGCAGCTCGCGGGCCTGGAGCAGGGGCTCTCCGCCCGTGAACTCAATCAGGCGACAGGGCGCCAGGGCCTCAATGCGGGCCAGAATCTCGGCGGAAGAGAAGGCTTCGCCCGCGCCGAAGGTGTACTCGGAGTCACACCAGGCGCAGCGCAGGTTGCAGCCGGCCAGACGGACAAAGATGCAGGGCAGTCCGGCAAAGGAGCTCTCTCCCTGGACGGATTTGTAGATCTCAATTAGGCGCATGTTACGTCCCCGCTGGGGCGATGCAGTCCAACGACTCGTAGTAGCGCGCAAAGCTGGTATCAGTCTCGTAGAGCGTGCAGTCTTTGACTCGCACGCGCCCGGAGGTCATCTCCATCATCTGCGCCGCTGTCTTGTCATAGAAATAACGAGCGAGATTTTCCGCCGATGGGTTGAGGGTGGTGAAGGGGTCCAGATCATTGATCATCTGGTGATCGAGATATTCGACGGTAGGACGCAAGACGTGCTTAAGGAGTTTGAAGTCCAGCAGGAGGCCGGCTTCGTCCAGTTCTTCACCAACCAGCGTGACCAGCACGCGATAGTTGTGGCCGTGCGGGTTCTCGCACTTTCCGTGGTAGTTGCGGAGGTAGTGGCCCGAGGAGAATCCGGCCTGTACCGTGACTTCAAACATGATGAGTAGAGCTCCAATCAGCGGACGCTTTGCGCCATCTCCCATTCTACCGGCTCAGTCGCGCCCGTTTGCCGGCGGGGCGTCCGCGTGCGCCGGGCTATCGGGCGCGGCGGCGGCGCTTTTCTTCGCGTTCTCTTTGGAAACGGCGTTCGGCCTGCTCGAAGAGCGCGCTGAGGATGCCGAGCAACGCCAGGATCAGCGCCAGGCAGATCAGGGCGATGCTGGTGGTTCGCCACAGGGCGGCGTCTCCGGGAGAGCCCGGCTGTTGGGCCACGTTGGTGAAGGAGAGCACGATGGAGAGCAGCGAAAGCCCGGCGAGCGTGGCGGCGAGGATGTAAAGGTTGCGTCCCATCGGCCTGGGTCCAAGTTCCTGCCTTAAGAATAAATGAGCCGCTGGGAGGCCGGTTTGACCCGCGTCGCAGGCCGAGAAAGATCGCCGCGCAGAGGGACTGTGCATGGAAGCCTGGCGCGGCGGCCAGCAGCGGGAACTTGCCTGAAGTAGGGATGCAGCGAGGGGGAGGACTTACACAGCCGGTTCCGGGGCGGCGCTCTTGTCTGAAGACTCTGACCCGGCTCCGGAGGCGAAGAAGCGCTCGACCTCGGCGATCTCCTGGGTACGCGAGTAAGGCGGCAACGAGTCCAGGAAAATGGCACCGTAGCGAGCAGTACGGATGCGGGGGTCGAGGAGCATAAGGACGCCGCGATCGCCGAGAGAGCGGATCAGGCGGCCAAATCCCTGCTTGAGGGCGATGACCGCCTGGGGAATCTGAAGCTCCTGGAAGGCATTGCCGCCCGCCGCCTGGATTGCCTCGCTGCGCGCCTTCATCACGGGGTCGGTGGGTACGGCGAAGGGGAGCTTGTCAATGATGACGCAGCTCAGTTGCTCACCCTGGACGTCGATTCCCTGCCAGAAGGAGCTGGTTCCGAAGAGGACAGCGTTGGGAGTCTCACGAAACTGCTGGAGCAGGAGATGGCGCGCGGCAGAACCTTGCAGGAGCAAAGGGAAGGACAGTTGGGGCAGCAGGCGTTCATAAAGGTTGCGCATCTGGGCGTGGCTGGTGAAGAGACAGAAGGCGCGCCCTTGTGTGATCTCCAGAATGCGGCGAATCTTTTCTGCAGCCTGCAGGAGAAAGTTGGGAGCCTGGGGCTGAGGCATGCCCGGGGGCAGATAGAGCAGCGCCTGGCGGGAGTAGTCGAAGTGGCTGGCGATGACCAGCTCCCGGGGCGAAGGGATTCCCAGACGGCGCTTGAGGTGGGCGAAGCCTGGCTTTCCGGCTCTGGTCTCCGGCGCGGGCGCCGTGGCCTCCGTGACACCGGATCCGCCGCCGGATGCCGGGGGCGGGCCATCCGGGTCTGTGGATGCGTCGCCGGCAGCAGCGTCAGCCTCCGTCGCTGCTTCAGAGACAGGAGCGGCAACGGCCAGGGTAGCCGAGGTGAGGATCACGCTGGGATAACGGGAGAAGAGCGTCTCGGAGAGCAGCGTGGAGACGTCGATAGGAGTGGCCAGCAGATGCGTGCTGAAGGCCTGCGGAGGAGCGGAGGCTGCGCCGGGCCGCGCGCGGGCGGCGTTGCGCAGTCCGCTGCCGGCGCGGCGTTCGATCCAGAAGACCGTATTCGGATCAGTTGATTCGAGCAGAAACTTGAGATGGCTGCGGATATCCGCAGCGCGTTTGCGCAGGCCGGAGGCCTCTTCTACATCGCGCAGGCGTTCGAGCTCGCCTTCCAGCCGCAGCAGGGCGTTGAACGCTCCCAAATAGGCGTCTCCGCGGTCTTCCAGAAAGCCGGCCCGGTCCGTGAACTCCAGACGCCCCAGCTCGGAGGAGCCGGTCGGCAGGGAGGAGAAGAAGAGACGGGAGCGTTCGCGGATGCTCTGCGTAGCGCTCTCGATGGCGCTGGTGCTGACCCCCTTGGCGCGCAGGAAGGCCTCTGTGTCCCGCGAGAGTTCGTCAAAGCGCGCGTTGCTCAGGGCGATCCCGAAGTACTGGCTCGCGACATCTTCCAGTTCGTGCGCCTCATCGAAGATGACGGCTGCGGCCTCGGGGAGGATGCCTGCGTCGGGCGCGCCGGCAGCCTGTTGCTTGATGGAGAGATCGGCGAAAAAGAGGTGGTGATTGACGATCACGATCTCGGACTCCAGCGCTTTGCGGCGCATGGAGGTGATGAAGCACTGATCCCAGTTGGGACAGCTCTGGCCCAGACATGCCTCGCTGCGCGCATCCAGCTTGTGCCACAGAGCGGAGTCTTCAGGCAGGCCATCGATCTCAGCGCGGTCGCCGGTTTCGGTGCGTCGCTCCCACTGCAAGATGGAGTGGAAGTGGGAGATCTCTTCCAGGCCGGTGAGCAGAGGGTTATCGCGCAAAGCATAGAGCTTCTGCTTGCAGATATAGTTGGCGCGGCCTTTCATGTAGCAGACACGGAGCGGTCCGAGCAGCGTTTCCAGAAAGGGCACGTCTTTGAAGAAGAGCTGCTCCTGGAGGTTCTTGGTGCCTGTGGAGATGATGATGCGCTGCTGGTGCTCTCGGGCGCGGCGCAAGGCCGGCAGAAGATAGGCCAGAGTCTTGCCGGTTCCAGTGCCGGCCTCGACGATCAGGTGACGATGCCGGGCTAGGCATCTTTCGATCTCTCGCGCCATCGTGTACTGGCCTGGCCGGTGTTCAAAGGCCAGCGAAGAGCCAGCCAGCAGGCCCCCGGGATGAAAAAAGTCATGCAAGGAGGGTAGCTTGCGATGGACTTCAGCAACGTCGGCCGGCGAAGATGGGAGCGCGTGAGACATCGGGCTAGGTTGATGATAATCGCCGGTTCTTCGCTGCGCCCCGTCGGCCTCCGAGTAGCCTTCCCTTGAGTGCGGGTGGAAGCCGAGGAAGAGGGATGGATGAGGGAAGCCGGAGACCGGTTGCGATCCGTTTCTATAATTGAAGGAAGACCGCGCTCTGTGATTGCTTGAAGACGGCGCCCTGGATGCGCGACAGAAGGAGATCGGGTATGGCGCCAAGACGCGAACAGAAGAAGCGCATGGGCAAGAAGCACCGGCAGGCGAGCACTCGGCCGCGACTGGGCAAGACGCCGGGCAGCCGTGGGACGGCCGCCAGCGCAGAGGCTTCCCCCAAGAGACGCCAACAGATTGCCGCCAAGAAGGCTGCGGCGGAGAAGGCAGCCAGGACGCCAACCAGAAGCCCAGCGCGGGAGCGCATGGTGGTGATGCGGGAACGCGAGGATTTTGCCGAGCGTGCAGGTGCCGGCCGCGAGTGGGACCGGGGAAGCGACGTCAGGCGAGGGCCGCACGAGGTGCTGGACGGCAGCGAAGCGCGCCAGTGGCGGGAGGCGGAGACGCTGGCCGAACAATTAACGGTGGCCACGGAGAGCAGCCATCGCGAACCGGCGCGAATGCCGTTGGTGGCCATCTGTGGCCGGCCCAACGTCGGCAAGTCGACGTTGTTCAATCGGCTGACCGGGACGCGGCGATCGATTGTCGGCGATGAGCCGGGCATTACACGGGACCGCATCTACGGTGAGGTGGAGTGGGCCGGACGCAAGGTGCGGCTGGTGGATACGGGTGGCGTGGTTCCGGATGACAGGGAACTGATTCCAGCCGAGATCTTTCGCCAGGCTAAAGCGGGACTGGAAGAGGCCGACGCGATCATCATGGTAATCGACGGCCGTACTGAGCTTGCCGCGCCGGATGTGGATCTGGCGCGTCTGCTCCTGCTGGGCGGCAAGCCGGTGTTTCTAGCTGTCAACAAGATGGATACCGCTGAGATGTATGCCGCGGCGGAGAACTTTCGCAGCCTGGGCTTCCGCAACGTCTGCCCGATCTCCGCGGAACACGCCACGGGCATCGGCGATCTGCTGGACGAGGTTTGGGCGGCGCTGCCTCCGGAGTTCGTGGCTGAGGAACCGGAGGAGCCGTTGGAAGGGCAGGAAGAAGAGGCCGAAGAGGACATGGACGGGGGAGGAGACCCGCTGCCCGGAGCTCAGGAGGGGCCATCTGAGCAGATGCCGCTGGAGCAGGCTGACGCGCCCGGCCTGGCGTCCGGTTCTGGTCAACCTCCGGAACGCCGGCTGCGCTCGCACGGCGAGCACCGGGCGCGAGAGACGAAGATCGCCATCATTGGCCGGCCGAATGTGGGCAAGAGCACGCTGTTGAACGCGCTCACCGGCAGTGAGCGGGCGATCGTCTCTCCGATTGCGGGAACCACGCGCGACGCCGTGGATGAGGTGGTTGAGCGGGATGGACACAGTTTCCGCTTCATCGATACTGCCGGCATCCGCCGCAAGGGCAAGACCCGGCTGATGGCTGAGAAGCTATCGGTGATCATGAGCCGCAAGCATCTGGAGTCAGCCGATGTGGCGCTGCTGCTGATCGATTCCGGCGAAGGAGTGACCGCAGCCGACGCCAACATCGGCGGATACGCGCATGAGAGTGGACGCAGCGTCGTGGTTGTGGTGAACAAGTGGGACCTGATGACCAAGGCGGGGCCGGATGGCAAGCGGCTGCTGGATGGCAAGCCCGTGGCGGACAAGAAGATTTACGAGCAGCAGGTGCGGGATGCGCTGAAGTTTTTGGAGTACGCTCCAGTCGTGTTTGTTTCAGCTGCGGAGTCCAAAGGGATTGAAGAGGTTTTCAAGAAGGTGGAACTGGTGGCTCGGGAGCGGCGCAAGCGCGTCTCCACGGGTGCGATGAATCGCTTCCTGAAGAGGATCGACTTCCAGCGCGCCAGCGTGCCGCTGAAGAGGCGGGTGAAGATCTATTACATGACTCAGGCCGCGGTGGCGCCTCCGACCTTTGTGCTGTTCACGGACCGCGGCGGAAAGCTGCACTTCAGCTATGAGCGCTTTCTGGCCAACGAGATTCGCAGGGCTTTTAAATTCATCGGCAGCCCGATCTGGTTCAAGCTGAAGCCGAGAAACAAGAGACAGACGGAGTAGTGGAAGCAAAGATCATCGGGGGTGCAGGGCCGTTGCTGCAAGCCACTGTTCCCAAGCGGCGAGCGCCCGCTCGCACTGGATTCTGTGGCGTTCCTTCTTGTCTCGAGCCCTGCGGCGAAGTTCCTCTTCGAGCGGGGGCAACAGGTCAAAGGTCATGTTGGCCGGCTGGAACCTTTTGGCCTCCGCGTGGGTGATGTAATGGGTGAGCGATCCGTTGGCGGTGAGCCGCGGCGCCGGGACGGGCCGAGTTCCATGGGCGAGCGCGGCGGCAAATCGGCCCGCCAGCAGGCCACTTGCTATGGACTCCGTATAGCCCTCCACGCCGGAGAGTTGCCCGGCGATGAGAATGCCGGGATGGGAGCGTAGTTGCAGCGTCTCCTGCAGCAACGCGGGAGCCTGAATATAGGTGTTGCGGTGAATCTGCCCGTAGCGTAAAAAGACGGCGTGTTCCAGGCCGGGAATCATGCGCAGCACGCGCGCCTGCTCTCCAAACCGCAGGTGGTTCTGGAATCCGACCAGGTTGTAGCTATCGGCGCGAAGGTTTTCCTGGCGCAGTTGCACCACGGCGTACGGCCATCTTCCCGTCTTGGGATGGGTGAGGCCCGCAGGTTTCATCGGTCCGAAGCGAAGTGTGTCGCGCCCGCGCCGCGCGAGCTCTTCGATGGGCAGGCAGCCTTCAAAGTACGCCGGAGGGGTCAGGCTGGGGGAGTCCGATGACGACGGCTCCCATGTCTTGTCCGAGTCGTGGGTCTCTACCCTCTTCGCGTTGGTGAGTGCGTCCAGGAACGCATCGTATTCCTCTTTGGTGAAGGGGCAGTTCAAGTAATCGGCGCTGCCTTTGTTCCAGCGTGCGGCGAAGTATACCTTCTCCATGTCAATGCTGGCGGCGTCGACAATAGGCGAGATGCTGTCATAAAACGCCAGGTGCCCGGCTCCGGTAAGACTCTGGAGTTCGTCGGCCAGAGGAGAGCTGGTGAGCGGACCACTGGCCAGCACCGTGATGACTTCATCCTCCTGGCGAAGGCTGGTGACCTCTTCGCGGCGCACTTCGATTCGGGGTTGAGAGGCGATGAGATCGGCGACGCGGCGCGAGAACTGCAGGCGATCGACAGCCAACGCGTGTCCGGCGGGAACGGCGCTGGCATCGGCTGCCTGGAGCAGGAAGGAGCCGGCGCGGCGCATCTCCTGCTTGAGCAGCCACGGCGCGGTATTTTCACTCTCGCTCTTGAGCGAGTTGGAACAGACCAGTTCGGCGAAGTCTCCGGTCTGATGGGCTTCCGTGGAGCGCAGCGGCCGCATTTCGGAGAGCGTCACCTGGCAGCCGAGGGAAGCTGCTTGCAAGGCTGCCTCTGGGCCGGCAAGGCCACCGCCAATGATATGGATCTTTTTCATAGAGAGCGAAGCTGGGGATGCCTCCCTCATGCGGCGGTTGGCGGAACAGCGCTACCGGCCAGGGCAGTCAGCGCCTCTCCCGAGAGGCGCATGATGCGCCATTCGCTCTGCATGGTGGCGCCGAGGCGGCGATAGACGGCGATCGCCGATTCATTCCACTCCAGCACGTCCCACTCCAGCCGGGGGCAGCCTTGCTCCACGCAGATGCCGGCGATTCTGGCCAGCAGCGCTCGTCCAATGCCATGGTTGCGCAGAGCGGGGGTAACGTAGATGTCTTCCAGGCGAATGCCATGGTGGCCACGCCAGGTGGAGTAGGTGGTGAAGTAGAGAGCAAAGCCGGCGATTTCCCCACCGTACTCCGCGATCAGAGCGGAGAAGCGAGGCGGCTCACCCCATCCATCGCGCAACAGGTCGGCCTCGTTGGCCAGCACGGCCTCCGGCTCGCGCTCGTACGCGGCGAGTTCCCGAATGAATTGCAGAATGACGGAAGCATCGCTGGGGGCGGCAGGGCGTATCTTCAGGACTGGAGGGATCGAGACGGGCGGATTCATGGCCGGGATGGGGCACTCTTGGGGGTAACTCCATTCTTCCCCCGCTTTATTCTTTGTAGCGCTCCTGCCTGGCTGATGCAACCTGGTATAGAGGAGCCGCACCCCCGCCCGATGCGCTCGTACGGGTGGCTTGACCTCAATCAGCCCAAAACACGCTTGCTTTTGACTGATCGTCTTGTGTATACCCTCCTACATGAAGTCTTTCCGACCAACTTTGGTGCGAACTCTTCCTGCCGCGGCGCGATCCGCGCTGCCGCGCAAGACGCTGGTAGAGACCGCTGTGGACGCCTTGCGCCAGCGAATTATTGATGGCGAGTTTGAAGCAGGAGAATCGCTCAATCAGGTGGTGATTGCGCGCGAATATGCCATCAGCCGCATTCCACTTCGAGAGGCCATGCGTCAGTTGGAGGCGGAAGGGCTGCTGCTTTTCCAGCCGGGCAAGGGAGCCGTGGTGTCCGGCCTCTCCCTGAGTGAGATTCAGGAGGTGATTGACCTGCGCGCCATGATTGAACCAGATCTTCTGGATAAGGCAATTCCTCGTCTGACAACGGCGGACCTGGAGCGGGCCAAGCGCATTCTTGACGACTACGAGACCGCATTCAAAAAGAATGAGGTTGCAACGTGGGGAGAGTACAACTGGCGCTTTCACTCGACCTTGTGCGC
>JAJYZE010000072.1 GCA_021800195.1 Acidobacteriota bacterium | reverse complement strand
AGGCGCGTACCTGCTTCAACTCCGGCGTTGAAAGCGGCACGCCGGGGCTGACCACGATCAGATCCTGGCGCCGGAAGGTCAGCAGCCCATGCCCGCCCGTCTCCACCATGAAGCCCTGATCCAGCATCTCGGAGATCTCCGCAATCAGCGTAGCCGGGCGCGCATCGCTCACCGTTACCCGAGCGCCGCGCGCCTTCAAAAACTGCGCCGCCGAGACTCCGCTCTTCCCCAGCCCCACCACCAACACGCGCTGATTCTTCAACTGAATCTGTTTCTTCATATCCAGAGAGCTTCCAGACCGGCCGGAGCCATGCGCGAGGGGTTTGCAGCCAGGCAAGCGCGCAAACCGCCAGCGAGGACCCTTCGCTCCGGCTTCAATCGCCTTAAGAAGGCTATCATCCTGCCGTCACCGGCAGGATGATAGCCCTCCGGCAAAGGCCACAGACTCGTTTGGGGCCGCGCTCGGTTTGAATCTGGCCGACCCCGCCGGCCAAATCGGCGGAGGAATCGTCCGGGACGAACGGCTCAGCCCTCCAGCCACTCCACCAGCGCGCGGCTAACCTTCTGTGGCTGCTCCAGGGTGGAGGCGTGGCCACAGTCAGGAACCTTCACCAGGCGAGACCCGGCAACTCCGGCAGCAATCTCCGCAGCCAACTCGGGCGGCGTCAGTTCATCGCCCTCCCCAACCAGAACCAGCGTTGGACAGCGAATCTCCTTAAGCCCAGGCCGCGAGTCCGGGCGGTTCATGATCGAAGTCTGCTGATGAATGAACCCCTCCGCTCCCGTCTCCTCCGCCATCTGCCGAAAGAGGTCGCGCAAAGACTCATCCTGCCGGCGCGAGCGGTCCACCAGCCGCGGGAAAAGTTCGTCGGAGATCTCTTGAATGGGAACGCTGCGCGCCCGGCTGATCAGAGCGCGCCGGTCGGCTGCCTTCTCCGGCGAATCGGGCCGGGCCGTGGTATCCAGCAGCGCCAGCTTCGCTACCCGCCGCGGGGCCTGACGCAGAATCTCAAAGCTGACGTAACCACCCATGGAGAGACCCAGCAGCGCGAACCGCTCTGGCGCTGTGGCCAGAATGGAGCGCGCGATCGTCTCCACACTCTCCTGGAGACTATGTTGCGCGACCGTCACCGGCCCGAACCTCCATAGCGACGGAAGCTGCTCCGCATAGAGTCTGGGGGTAAAGAGAAGACCGGGGATACAGACAATGGGAAGCGCATGCTTCATTGCGGATTCTCCTGCCGGCGATCACCCCTTTTTCTCCAGATCGCCCGGTTCAGGCAGGCATTCGCGCCCAGGAGGTTGGCAGCCGGTCTCTGTCCATCATCGTAGCTTGAGCGTGGTCAGCGCAAACAGGGCAAAGACCAGCGCCATGATCCAGAAGCGCGTGATCACTTTCGACTCCGACCACCCCAGCAATTCAAAGTGGTGATGCAACGGCGCCATCTTGAAGATCCTCTTGCCATTGCGCAGCTTGTAACTCCCCACCTGCAGAATGACGCTCAGAATTTCCAGCACAAACACACCGCCGATAAACGGCAAAAGCAGCTCCTGCTTGATAATCACGGCCACGGTGCCAATCACCCCGCCCAGCGCCAGCGACCCTACGTCGCCCATGAAAACCTCCGCTGGATGCGCGTTGTACCAGAGAAAGCCGATGCTGGCTCCCACCATCGCCCCGCAGAAGATGGTCAGCTCGCTGACCATCGGCATGCGTTGCAGTTCGAGATAGTCGGCAAAGACCACATGCCCGCTCACATAAGTCAACACCGTCAGGGCTCCTGCTGCAATAATCGTGCAGCCGATCGCCAGCCCGTCCAGACCATCGGTCAGATTCACGGCGTTGCTGGAACCTGTGATCACCAGCATCACAAAGACCACAAACGGCAAAAAAGCCAGCGGCCAAAGATGCGGATGGACCAACAGCGGCGTCAGAATCAGGTCCGGACGGAAGCGCTTGATGAAGGGAACCATCAGCCGCGTGGAGTACGCATGCTCGCTGCGCATCGCCACCAGCGCCACGGCGATCACTCCGCTGGCGATGAACTGCAGCAACAGCTTCTGCAAAGACCGCAGCCCCAGGTTTCTCTTCTTCACCACTTTGATGTAATCGTCGGCAAAGCCGATCGCCCCAAAGGCCATGGTGGCGAACATCACGATCCATATGTAGGGATTGGTCAGGTTGGCCCACAACAGAGTAGGCACCAGGATGGAGATGCAGATCAGCACCCCGCCCATGGTGGGCGTTCCACCTTTTTTCTGGTGGCTCTTCGGGCCTTCCTCGCGGATGTACTGGCCAATCTGAAACTGCCGCAGCCGGTCAATCACAAACGGACCGATCAGCAGCCCGATCAGCATCGCCGTCATGCTGGCAAAGGCGCAGCGGAAGGTGACGTAGCGAAAGATCCGGAAGACCGGAATATACGGAAACAACCTCTGGTAAAGCAGCCAGTAGAGCAACGGATCTCGCCTCGTCAGTATCTTCGAATCAGATCATCCAAATCGCGGTTCTGGGCCCATCTTAACCTCTCTCGCATGCCCTCTCTTGCGTATCTGTTCTTCCCGCTTCAAGAGTGTGGATGCAAGAGCATGGATGCCCAACCTGGCCCGGTGCCAGCTCATGCAGAACCCAGCGACTCCAGGGCCCGCTCCAGCCTAACCCCACGCGATGCCTTGAGCAGCGCCACATCTCCCTCGCGCAGATGCTGGCGCAGCCAATCCCCGGCCTGCTCGGGCGTCTCAACGAACTCCGCCTGCGCTGGTCCGGATCCCTGCGGCAGGGTTCGAGCTCCGTTCACTAACTCCCGCGCCAGCCCGCGAACACCCAGCACCACGTCGATTCCCTGCATCGCCTCGCCACAGGCGGCGTGCAGCCGTGCACCCTCCGGCCCCAGCTCCAGCATCTCTCCCACCACCACAATCCGCCGCCTGGCTTTGGTTCTGCGCAGCGCCTCCACCATGGACTTGAGCGCCAGGGGGTTGGAGTTGTATGTGTCATTCACCAGCTCGGCTCCGCGCCAGGCGATCACATTGCCGCGCTTCTCCGTCGGCCGCATCTGCTCCAAAGCTCGGCAGGCCACCTCCAGTTCCACGCCACGAATGCAGCCTACAGCCACTGCCGCCAACGCATTCATCACATTGTGCCGCCCCGCCAGGGAGAGCTTCACTCGCCTGCGGGCCGGCTGCATCCCAGTCCAACAGAGCTTCGCCGAATCGGCCCCGGGCTCCGCCACCAGCTCAAACTCAATTCCTACCAGACCCTGATCCTTGATCGCTTCCGCCCGCACCGCGCAGCCTTCGCTGGTCCCATACATCACGGCGCGGTCCTCGATGCCCCGGGCAAAGCCCCGCACCAACGCGTCATCTCCATTCAGGAAGGCGATCCCATTCGCCGGCAGCGCCTCCACCAGCTCATACTTGGCGCGCGCAATCCCTTGGATTCCGTCGGCAAAGAACTCCAGATGCACGGGCCCCACGTTGCTCACCACCCCCCAGTCCGGTTCGGCCATCGCCGCCAGCGCCCGGATCTCTCCCCCGTGATTCATCCCCATCTCCAACACCGCCGCTGCATGCTGCTTCTGCAGGCGCAACAGCGTCAGCGGCACGCCAAAGTGGTTATTCAAGTTCCCTTCCGTCTTCAACACCAGAAACTTTGTCTCCAGCACGGCGGCAATGCACTCTTTGGTGGTGGTCTTTCCAGCCGATCCCGTCACGCCGATCAGGATCCCTCCCCAGACCCTCCGCACCTCCCGAGCCAGCCGCTGCATCGCCACCAGCACGGCATCCTCTCCTCCGCTGCTGACCACCGGCACCCGCATCAGGCGCTCCTCCGCAACGCCCAGCGGAGCCTTCCAGTGTTCACCCACTACGGCAGCCACAGCGCCCCTGTCCAGGGCAGACTCCACAAAATCATGCCCATCCAGCCGTTCGCCGCGCACCGCGAAGAATAGCTCCCCGGAGCCAATCGTCCGGGAATCGATCGCGTACCCCACGGCCTCAGCGCCGCGATCAAACCCTCCCCGCGCCTGCATCCAAACCTCAATCTGCCCCAGCGTCAGTCTCACGCACTCACCTCAGCCTTCCTCCAACCCATCGTCTCCCTCATTTCAATCCCACGCCCCGCGCCGGCTCAGCCTTCCTTTTCACTCATCTGCAGCGCCCGCAGCACAGCCTCGGCCTCCGCCACGTCGTCAAAGGCCACAACTCCGTGCGCAAAGGTCTGCGTCTTCTCATGTCCCTTGCCGGCCAGCAACACAATGTCTCCCCGCCGCGCCACGCCAATGGCTCTCGCAATCGCCGCTCTGCGGTCTGCTTCCACCAGGCACTGCGCCGGAGCTCGGCTCGCAGACGAGGCCTGGACCTCATGAATGCCGGGAAGAATCTCTGCGATGATCCTCTCCGGATCCTCACTGCGCGGATTATCGCTGGTCACCACCACCACTTCGCTGCCCTGGGCGGCCACCCTGCCCATCCGGGGCCGCTTGCCTCGGTCTCTGTCCCCTCCGCAACCGAACAAGGTAATCACCCGCCCATTCCCATCCCGCGCCAGATCTCTGGCCAGCGCAATCAGGTTTGCCAGAGCATCCTCCGTATGGGCGTAGTCCACCACCACCAAAAAGCCCGCGGCCGCAGAGCCGTTCACCACCTCAAATCTGCCCGGAGCCGGGCGCAGTTGTCGCGCCGCCCCGACAATCTCTTCCAATGTCAGACCACGCGCATGGGCTGCACACGAAGCCGCCATGAGGTTGAAGACGTTCACGCGCCCCGTCAGCGGAGATTCCACCAGCACAGCGCCCGCCGGCGTCCGCATCCGGAACCGCATCCGCCCTGCGTCCAGCACCAGATCCTCAGCCCGCCAGTCGCCGCGCTCGAGGCCATAGGTCACTCTCTGGCAACCCGCGGCCGCGGAGAGCATCTGTCCGGCGGCCGCATCCTCCGCATTGATTACCGCAACCCGTGGCGGCGCGGCGCCGACTCCCTCAAACAGCCGCTGCTTCGCCTTCCTGTATTGCTCCATGCTCCCGTGGTAGTCCAGGTGATCCTGGGTCAGATTGGTGAAGATCGCCACATCCACTGGAATGCCCCACACCCGCTCCTGCGCAAGCGCATGCGAGCTCATCTCCATCACCGCCTCGCTGCAACCCGCCTCCACACCCTCGGCAAAGACCGCCAGCAGATCGCGGCTCTCCGGAGTGGTATGTTCACTCGCCCGCACCCTGCCGGCCAGATGGGTCTCGATGGTCCCCAGCAGAATGCAGCTCCGCCCAGCCCAACCCAGCATCTGCTCGAGGAGGAATGCGGTCGTCGTCTTGCCGTTGGTCCCGGTAACGGCGCTGATCTTCAACCTCTTCTCCGGAGCTCCAAAGACCGCCGAGCTCAACTCCGAAAGCGCCCTCCGTCCACCATTGGCGCTGCGATCCACCCGCGCAAGCCCCAGCTCCGGCTGCCGGGTCCGCAGGCCGGCGAAGACCTCCGCCGAGTCCGTCACAATCGCCACCGCGCCCTTCTCGATTGCCGCGCCGACGTAGCTGTTCCCATCCGTGACGCCTCCCTGCATGGCGACGAACACATCGCCAGGGGTCACCCTCCGCGAATCATACTGCACCCCGCTCACCTGCACATCGGGCCGCCCCGCGGTCTCTACCGCGCACATCTCCGTGATCGCCTGGCTCCACTGCATATCCGTCCTTCTTGCGCCTGCATCTGCCAGCCTGGGGCCGAACGCCGGACCAGCGCTCCCGACTCTTCAAGCCCCTTCACCCTTCAACGAGCGAACCGAACCACAATCTGCGTTCCCTGCGGCACCATGGTCCCGGCTGCCGGCGCCTGATCCTGCGCCAGCCCGCTGCCCAGCATCCTCAGACGCAACCCTATGCCCTCAGCTTTCTCCACCACGGCGCGCAGGTTGTCTCCATGGAAGTCAGGCACCGCAACGCGCTTGTCGGCATCGATGACCACCTCTCCATTGCCCTTCATCTGCACTGGGGGCGGAATCACGGGAGTCTTGACCTGTGCGTCGGAGTCTGCGTCTCTCAATGGCAAGGCTGTGTCTCCGTTCTTCTGAAAAGCTTCTACGACTGGCTCGGGGAGCGCTGCCGACCCAGAGGCGGAACGCGCCGGCTTCTCCGCCGCCAACGTCTCCTCAGAACCGCCCCCCGCTTCGGCCTGCGACTGCCGCAGCGGGTCGTCCGCCGGCAGGCTATTCACCTCGTCGTAGATGGCGTTCAGATCCCCAATATGCTGATCCGGGTCATCGTCCGGCTCCTCCGTATTCCGCACCTCTTCCATCTGCTGCTCGGTCTGCAAAGGCTCATCGTGGGGCACGCCAAGATACTCCAGCACCTCCTGGGCCACCTCACGGAAGACCGGGGCAGAAACCGCGGTGCCGTAGCGGCTGCCCACGGTGGGATTGTCAATCACCACCGCAATGGAGATCGCAGGATGATTCACCGGAGCAAAGCCCGCGAAGCTCGCCACCACATTGGTGTGAGAGTAGGCATGCGTCACTGGATCCACCTTCTGCGCCGTTCCCGTCTTGCCTGCGGAACTGTATCCATTCAACTGGGCCGGCTTGCCGGTTCCATCCAGCACCACGGCCTGCATCATCTGGCGCATCTCGGCCGCCGTCTGCTCGCTGATGATCCTGTGCCCTCCGTCGGGCAACTTCGCGGGCAGTCCCTCCTCGGGATGGAACGGCTCGGCAACCAGTTTGGCCTCCGAGCCCTGATTGTCCTGGCTCTGCCGATCCGAGGATTGCAACAGAATATGCGGCGGCAGGTAGACGCCTCCGTTGGCGATCGCCGAGACCATGGTGACCAATTGAACCGGCGTCACCGCGACCTCCTGCCCAATGGCGAGGGAAAGAATGCTGGTCGAGCCCCAGCGGCGCGGCGGCCGCAGCAGGCCACGTGTCTCGCTGGGCAGTTCGATCCCTGTTCTCTCGCCAAAGCCAAAGGCTCGAATGTACTTGTAAAAGGTCTCCGGCCCAACTTTCAGGGCCATCTTCGCCGCCGCCACATCGCTGGAGATCTCCAGCGCCTTCTCCACCGTCACCAATCCGTAGTGATGCCGCCGATCCTCCTCATCGTCATGCAGCGTGCGCCCGTACATGGTCATCTCGCCGCCTTGGCAGTCCACCATGTCGGTCGGCTTCACCCCCGCTGCGTCGATCGCCGCCGAGTACGTCACCAGCTTGAACGTCGAGCCCGGCTCATACACATCGCTCACGGCCAGATCAGTCAGATCCCTCGCATCCACATGCAGCGGATCGTTGGGATTGAATCGCGGACTCACCGCCAGCGCCAGAATCTGCCCCGTGTTGGGATCCTGCACCACTACGGTCCCGTGCAGCGCCTTTACCTTGGCCATCTGAGCGTCCAGCGCCTGTTCGGCCATGTATTGAATGTTGGCGTCGATCGTCAGCACCAGATTCTCTCCGGGTATCGGATCGCTCTCATCGGAGCCCAGCACATGCCTTTTGGCGTCAATCGCCGTCAGCTCATGGCCCGGCTCCCCATGCAGATCCTGATCAAACTCTTCCTCCAGACCGCCCAGCCCGGTGTCATCCGTACCCACATACCCCAGCACATGGGAGGCCATCTCCCCATTGGGATAGAAGCGCTTGAACTCCTTTTGGAAGTAAATCCCCTTCAGATTGAGCTGACGCACCCGCGTGGCAATCTCCGGCGTCACCTTGCGCGCTACCCAGGCAAAGTTCCGGGAGGCGTTGAACCGCGCATCGATCTGCTTCTCCGTCGTAAAACGGTCCAACGGATCGGTGTGGACGATCCGGGAGAGCAGCATGGCATCCTCGGCGCGATTGGACCCCAGCTCGCTGGGCACCGCATAGATGCTGTCCACCAGCACCGTCATCGCCAAAGCGTGCATCTGGCGGTCATAGAGCACGCCACGATGCGGCGCAACCTCAAAGGTCCTTTGCTGCTGTTGCTTGGCGCGCTCCACCCACTCGCCGTGCTGAATCACCTGGAGCCAGATCAGCCGCAGCGCAATGGCCGCCGACCAGGCGCAAAAGAACAACGCAACGTAAGCAAACCGCACCCTGCGGATGGGTGCGGTCAGCTTCTGCCGTGGCGTCTGATTCATCCTTGAATCCCTATTCCCGTGCAAAGCTCCCTGCTACTTCAAATCGATTGATTTCTCGCCAGGCTCTGTCTCTTCCTCGTTTCGCTGGCTGCCAGTTCCTATCTTCTCGCACCGATGGATCGAATTCGTCCTGAAAAGCAGCTCGAAGATCGCCGCTCTCCTACCCCTGGACGCTCTTCAATTGCCGACTCGCGGACCTGCAAGCGCCGGCACGTGGGCCTGGGCCATCACCGCGGCGGTTCCACTCATGCCGTCCGGCCGCACCACCTGGCCAGGCTGCGGGAATTCCATCCCCAACTGCTTCGCAATCCGGTCAATCCGCTCCGGGTCGCTCAACTGCGCCTCGGTGAGTTCCAACTGCCTGTTTTTCTCCTGCAACTGCTCCACCTGCGTCTTCTGCGCCTCCACCCGATAGCCCACCTCAATGGCGGAGAAGTGCTGCCAGACATAGACCATCGTGAGCGAAAATAACACGATCATCGCAATGGTGAAACTGCGCACCTCCCGCCGCCTCTCCGGATCATCCTCCTTGACCAGACGGCTGTTGTCGATGTGTTTGGCGAAGAACATCTCCGGCGTCGGCCCACGGCGCCGCGCTCGCTGCCGCTCAAACAGAGCGCGGTTCCTCTCCGCCACGCTCCAACCACGGCGCGCGCCGCTCCCGCTCTGCGTCTCCGTTATCTGCTGCCCTACCATCACCATCGCCGCCATCGCGACACCTCACACTGAACTCGTCTTCCGTCCTTCAACCCCGTCTTTTGGGAATCACGCAACATCCACAACCCCAAACGCGTTACAACCCGGGCCGGGGTTGCGGATGGGGGAAGGGACTTTTTGTTGCTGGTGTCTTTCGCCTGAAAGTACGGCTGGACAACCCCGGCCCGATCTCGGTTTCAATCTCTTCAGCGCTTCAAAAATCTCTCCGCCGCCCGGAGCTTTGCGCTCCTGGCTCGGGGGTTTCTCAATGCCTCTTCTTCGCCCGCTGTCACCGGCTTCCGGGTCAGAATCTCCATCTCTCCCTGCCTTGCAGCCTCACGCAAGGCGTCCTTCACCAGCCGGTCCTCCAAGGAGTGGAAGCTGATCATCACCACTCGTCCTCCCCGCTTGAGCAGAGATTCGTCTCCGCTGACCGCCCGGAGCAGCGCCTGAATCTCGCCCAGCTCATCATTCACTCGAATTCGCAGCGCCTGAAAGGTTCTTGTCGCAGGATGAATCCGGCCACCCTCTCCGTGGCCTCGCTCCGATCGCTTTATTGGCGAGGCGACGGCCGATACGACCCGAGCAAGTTCCGCTGTTGTCGAAATCGGCCGCGCCCGCACAATAGCTCTGGCGATTCTCCGCGACCTCCTTTCCTCTCCGAATTCGTAAATCAGGTTGGCGAGCTCTTCTTCGTCGGCCTGATTTACCACTTGTTCGGCCGTCAGGCCCCCGCGCCTGTCCATGCGCATATCCAAGGGGCCCTCCTGCCGGAAACTGAATCCTCTGTGCGCTTCGTCCAACTGCAGGCTGCTGACGCCAAGGTCCGCCAGCAATCCGTCCAGCGTCCCAGACTCAAGGATGGAGGCAATCTCAGAGAAAGGCCGCTCCACAAACTCCACCCGCGGCATCCGATTCCCCAACTCGCTGGCCAACTCCTCCAGCCGGGCTTTGGCCAGCTCCATCGCCTGCGCATCGCGATCCAGGCAGATCAGTCTTCCACCCGCTCCCAGCCTGCGGGCGATCGCCTCTGAGTGACCGCCCAGCCCAAGCGTCGCATCCACCATCACGCCGCCTTCGCGCACATTCAGAAAGTTCAGACTTTCTTCTAAAAGAACCGGTACATGTTGCGGTTTCGTCATACGTTCCGCCTCATGCGTCCCACTCAGGGACCCGAACTAAATTCCAACCACACCCAGAGCGTCGATATCCGCATCGGTGAGCGGACTCTCAGCCAGTTGCGCCCGATGCTGGGCATCGTTGGCAACCACCAGGTACGTCTGCATTCCCAGCACAGCCACATCTCCAGCCAGCGTCGCGTCTTCGCGCAGCAACTGCGGAAGCAACAACCTTCCCTGCGCATCCATCTCCACCACCTGGCCGTAGTAGTTGGTCACATCCAGAAACTTCTTCTTTGCCCCGCTGGAGGGCGCTTTGGCCAGCGCGTCCTCAATCCGCTCCCACTCCTTCATCGGGTAGAGCTCGGCCCGCTTGCCATCCTTGCTGGTAATAAAAAACTGCGGGCCGTAAAGTTCATCCACCCTGCGCTTGAACTCGGCCGGGACCTTCAGCCGGCCCTTCTCGTCCACACGCGTTGGGTGATTGCCGCGAAACATTCCAAAACCTCACTCCAGATCTCGAATCACAACTTCCTGGCCGCGAGAGGTATCCGCCTCGACTCCCTCCCGCTTTCCTGCAACCCTTCGGCTTCCATTCAGGGCCAATCTGCCTTACTATCGTCGTTAGTCGGTGTTGTTTTGCCCTTTTAGACCACTTTCTTCCACTTCTTTCCACTAAGAATGGAGTGTCCGGCGGCGGATAGCAAGCAAAATCTCTCGGCTTTCTGCCCTGTTTTCCTCCGGAAATGTGGAAAATCCATCCTGTAGCGATTTTCTGCTACTCCACCACAACATATTGTGTTGCCCTCATTGATTCGCCCCTGCCTGGCTACTTGTCAGCCGTATCTGGCCTGATGTAGGCGAATTA
>JAJYZE010000071.1 GCA_021800195.1 Acidobacteriota bacterium | reverse complement strand
CTCCCGACTACATCGGATTCGGCCATTCTGACGCCCCGCCGCGAGGTGAATTCGCATACACATTCGATAATCTTGCAGCTCATATGCGCGGCCTGTTCGACCAACTTGACCTCACGTCATACATCCTTTACATGCAGGACTACGGTGGTCCCGTAGGATTCCGCTTGTTCGCGGAGAGGCCAGACAAAGTGAAGGGGTTTATCATTCAAAATGCTAACGCCTACATGGAGGGCATAGGCGAAATTCCCAAGAAGGTGCTGGCGCCGCCGTGGGAAACGCGCACGCCTGAAACAGAGAAGCCGGCGCGAGAGTTTGTAAGTCTGAAAAGCACGAAGTTCCACTGGTTGGTGGGCGCAAAAGATCCCGAGGCCATCAATCCTGACAATTGGGTTTTCGATCAAGCATTGCTTGACCGGCCCGGTGTGCAGGACTGCCAGGTTGACCTGCTTGAAAACTACAAAACCAACATCTCGCTCTACCCTGAGTGGCAGGCCGCTTTTCGCATGCATCAGCCGAGGACGTTGATCGTGTGGGGCAAGAAAGATCCCTTCTTCGTGCCACCCGGAGCGGAGGCGTATCTGCGTGATCTGACCGGAGCAACGCTGGTTTGGCTGGATGCAGCGCACTTTATGTTGGACGAGAACGTGCATCAGGTAGCAGAGCAGATTAAGGCTGTGTTCGGTCGCTAAGCTCCTTCTCGTCTTGATTCCACTTCGGGATGAGAAGGAGGCGCGCTGCAAGATAACCCAGTCTCGTTCGTGCAGTATAGCAATGCATCGTTGGGGCGAATCGAACATATGCAACGTTTCAAAGACAAACGGGTACTTGTAACAGGTTCCGGGAGAGGAATCGGTGCAGGAATAGCACGCCGGTTTGCGCTAGAAGGTGCTCGCGTCTATCTCACTGCCCGGAGTCATGAGGAGCTCTCTTCTACTTGTGATGATCTGCGATCGCTATCCTCCCAGATTGAATTTGCCTCTCTCGACTTGACTGACCCTGATGCAGCGGCAAAGCTCACTTTCTATGTCCAGCAATCATTTGGCGGTCTTGACATTCTGGTCGCCAATGCGGGCGCTGCGCCTCAGGGAGGGTTTCTGGAATTGAAAGACGAGGACTGGGAGATCGGGTTCGGGCTGAAGCTCTTCGGAAACCTTCGAGTCATCAAGCGCGCATGGCCCATGCTTAAGGCCGCAAGGGGCCACTTGGTCATGATCGGCGGAGGAACGGCACGAACGCCGGAGCGCCATCTCTCCTTGGTATCGGCTGTCAACGGCGGAATCGCGGCACTGTCCAAGTCGATTGCCGAGCAAGGACTTCTCGAGTGTGTTCACGTCAACCTGGTCCAGCCAGGCACCATCCAGACCTCACGCCGCAGGAAGATGATGGAGAAACTAGCGGAGCAGGATGGTGTCGGATATGACCAGTATCTTCTTGACTCTACCCGGCGATTGAAGATCTCTCGCCTCGGCGAGCCAGGCGACGTCGCAGAGCTCGTCGCCTTTCTCGCAACGGACGAAGCGAGATGGATTCATGGAGCCATCATTGATGTCGATGGTGGGCAAAACAAGAGTGTTTGAACTCCTTCGAATCCGGAGCTTCTTACGTCCCGCTGCCACGTTGGTGACCACCGAGCCCTTCTCCGCAAGTGGGTGCAAAGGCAATTCTTATGGAAATCCGACCGAGTATGCCTATCAAGTTGGCAAAATGGAGGCTCCCGATCGCTAGCAAGCCTTGAAACGATCGGGGCGACCTCACAGTCGATTCGGCCCGGAGGATGTTCTTTTGGACATGTGTGGCAGCGGCCATAAAAGCTCCACCTATGGAGGGCGTAAACGGTGAATGACCCGAAGGAAGAACTCACTGCAGCAGCCGATGCCGTGTCGTCTCAACCTCTCACTTCGCCGCAGGTGGAGGTTGAATTCCGCCGCAATATGGCCTTTCCCACGTTGAACGGGGCAATGCTTCAAAGGCTTTGCTCCTACGGTCAGCAGGAGAACGTCCCGAGCGGCACAGTTCTGTACACCTATGGTGATCGCGACACAGACATGTTTCTGATCCTGAGCGGGGGGATCGAGAGCCGGCTGCGTGTGAAAGGCGGGGGCTCGAAATGTTTCCGCATCTTGCGAGCAGGTGAATTTACTGGTGAATTGAACATCCTGAACACTCAGAGAACTGTAGCCTCAGCACAAACCATATCGGTGAGTCGCGTATCGAGAATCTCTCGAACCAATTTGCGGGCACTGATGCGTGCCGAGGGAGATATAGCCAATCTCATCGTATCGGCGTGTATATGGCGTCGTATTGGTATGATCGGCGATCCATCCATCGGAGTTGTGCTTCGCGGCCACGAGGGAAGCCCGGATCTCCTCAATCTACGCCGCTTTTTGGTTCGCAACTATTACCCACATTGTGTCGAGGCATTGCCAAGGTCCCATGAGCCAGGTGACAGTCCCAGCGGCATGGACATGCCGGAGGTCGAACTGCTGGACGGTCGTGTCCTGGTTCGGCCGGCTATCTGCGACCTCGCAGACGAGCTGGGCATCACCGAAGTCCCTGAGCCGCACACGATCTATGACGTCGCTGTCATCGGAGCAGGTCCCGCAGGTCTTGCCGCCGCGGTCTACGCGGCATCCGAAGGCTTGTCCACAGTTGTGATCGAAGGAAATGCGCCGGGCGGACAAGCCGGCACCAGCTCGAAAATTGAGAATTACCTGGGATTCCCGACGGGCGTCTCCGGGGCGCAACTGGCGAGCCGCGGCCATCTCCAGGCGCTCAAGTTCGGCGTTCGATTTGCAATCTCGCGCGAAGTTGTCAGCACTGCGCAGACGGATGGTCTGCATCGGCTTCTGCTTGGCGGTGGTCTGGCGGTTTGCGCACGCTCTGTCGTGGTTGCAAGCGGTGCGCGATATAGACGGCTCAACGTAAAGAACCACGATGTCTTCGAAAACAACGGGCTCTACTATTCCGCCACCGCAATGGAGTCCGGACTCTGCCGCGATAGGGAGGTTATTGTTGTAGGAGGGGGAAACTCTGCGGGACAAGCCTCGATCTTCCTCTCGGGGATCGCCAAGCACGTGCACCACATCGTTCGCACCCCTTCTCTGGAAAAGTCTATGTCGCAATATTTAATCTCGCGAATCGAACGTTCTCCGTGCATCACTCTGTATACGGATTCGGAAATTGAGGAGCTCGAAGGCGACACGGCTCTCGAGTTTGTCGAGTGGAGGAACCGGAGGAGCGGCGACTCCGTGCGAAAAGCAATTTCCACCGTCTTCGTCATGATCGGCGCGGAGCCAAACTCTGGCTTCTTATACGGCGCTGTAAAGCTCGATAAGAAGGGATTTGTTCTCACCGGCGGTGAGTGGGGATTCGAAGCCACATCCTTTGCGACCAGCGTCCCCGGCATCTATGCGGTCGGCGATGTGAGAGCCGAATCGGTGAAACGCGTTGCGTCGGCAGTTGGCGAGGGGTCGGTTGTCCTATCGAACATTCATCGATATCTAGCTCACAGACGATTCGACCTCGCAGAGCAGGCAAACTCCAAGGGATTCAGATAGATCATGCTTGCCAGTTTATGCGCCCCCTAAACTGTACTTCCCTGCATCACACACGCTGAAGAAAGGTTAGCCGTGCCATTAGGTCAAGAGAAATGTGCGGATGCACACCCGACGTTGTTCCATAACTCGCTTGCACAGACATCGATCATCGAATGAGAGATGGACATCTCAGCACATCGTCGTTCTTGGTGCTGTAGTGAGCCACGACTGATCCGGCATAACACCTGTCGCTCGGAAAGCCTTTTAGTCACAGCCTATGCGGGTCATCGCAGGCTCTTTCGTACCCGCAAGGTCTTGTTAATTGCCCGTAAGCCCCTTCCAGGCCGTTGCAACCTCCGCCCGCCTGTGGCGCTTTGAGAGTGCCGTAGGAGCGCAGCATTGTTGCTCTAACGTTTGCTCCTCGGCGAAAAGATGGCTGACGAAGATACCAGTATCGGGGTGCAATATGCTGCGCCACGCGGAGAGTCAGTTCTGGATATCCGACGTCGAGCGGCAAGCGTTCGCAGCACGGCGGGCAGAAAGCCTTGGTCGTCATCATGACGGCGTCGCTACCTCTCGGCTAGAAGGAGTACCTCATTGAGCCGCTTATCGAAGTACGTTCTGATCGCTAACCTATGTGCAGGCACGGCGCAAGCCGCTCCGCTCTCTTCGACTAACGACACGACGACCTATCATCGCGTAGTGGTCGATGGAGTCGGCATTTTCTACCGGGAAGCCGGCCCCGAGAAGGCCCCAACCATCGTGCTCTTGCACGGCTTCCCGTCGTCGTCGCGTGAATTCGACACGCTCATGCCCCTGCTGGCGGCAAAGTATCACGTGATCGCTCCGGATTATCCCGGATTCGGCCTGAGCGACGCGCCATCGCCTTCTGCGTACGTTTACTCGTTCGATCATCTTGCTCAGACAATGGGCGACTTTCTCGTGAAGCTGAAGATCACGCATTACACTCTGTATCTTCACGACTATGGCGCTCCGATCGGCTTTCGCATCATCATGGCGCAGCCCGAGCAACTACATGCGCTCATCATCCAGAATGGCAACATCTACACGGCAGGTCTCGGAGCCAAATGGGCAAAGATCGCAGAATATTGGGCAAATCCAAAGGCGCATCCTGAGGTGCTGAGCGCTTTTCTGTCATTCGAGGCCACCAAGGAACGGCATATCGCCGGCACATCCCATCCGGATCGTTACGACCCGGATACCTGGATCAGCGAGTATGCAGACTTGTCGAGGCCCGATCAGCGGCAGATCCAAGCCGACCTGCTCTTCGACTACCGAAACAACGTCGCGTCCTACCCAAAATGGCAGGCATGGCTTCGCGATCACCAGCCCCCGACCCTGGTGACCTGGGGCGCAAATGATCCTTCGTTCATCGCTCCGGGCGCGGTAGCCTTCAAGCGTGATCTTCCGGATGCAGAGATTCACTTGCTTGACGCTGGGCACTTCGCACTGGACGAGAAGACTGACGAGATTGCCAGCCTGATCCTCCAGTTCATGGCCAAACATCCCGGATGAGCCCCGGGGTCGAGTGGTTCGCATACGGTCTGGCGTCCGCGATAGCCTCCGCCAGGAAGGCAAAGCAACTGGTGGCGGAAGTCGTGCGTAGGGCCTTCGTGGCTGCAGCTCTTGCGTTGACGAATTCTTCCACACCTCCGCCTCAGATCACGCCGCGCCATGGACGAGCGAGTAGCGGAGCACGGACGTCTTTGTGCATTACCAGCGGTCATTAATTGATGCAGACCCCAGCCTCCTCGGCGGAGAGCGGCGTTTCGTATCATGTCAGATGTCTTCCATATACCAGATGCAAGGCTCCTCCACTTCCTCACACAGCACCTTATCCTCCCGCCACGGCTTCAGGTCGGCGCTCCGAAGCAGGATGAACCGTCGCCGCCAAAACCTGTGCAACCAGGTTGCGCTTAACCGACTCCTCAGCGACGAGCCGATCCGTCCAACGCCCCCGGTCCGTCCTCCGCCGCTCGATAACTCGCCCACCCGCTTTCGCCCGGTTCGCAAAAGGTGAATCCGCAATCCGTTCTATTACCCCATGCTTCTGCTATTTCGGTCTGCCTCCGCAATCGGCACATCCTTTTGTGGTCACCGGCCTAGTCGAAATGGAGTGACCGGTCCAGAGCGGTGGACGTGGGTTAAGCTGTGAGGTGAAGAGCAACACAGATCAGAGCCACAAGCGGAGAGGAGCCGGTCATGATCAAGAAGGTGCAATTTTGAGGATTGGATGTCCATGCCGAGACGGTCGCGGTCGCGGTAGCCGAGGCAGATGGAGAGTCGCGCGGCCTGGGGACGATTCCGAACCAGGCCGAGCCGGTGCGCAAGCACCGTGACCGGACTTCCGCCCGGGCCAAGTGGTCGGTTTCACGGAAGCAGCGGGCCGGAACGCAAGGGAAAAACAGCTCGCGCATCGCGGCGAGATGGTTCAAGAAAAAGGGCGCATCGGAAACACTCCCGATGCGCCCTTTGCCATGCCTGGTGGCAGGCCTAGTGTTGGGTCTGGCCTTAAAACTGGTTCCAGAGCAACTGGTTGTACACGTCGTGGTGGAACTGGATTTCGTTGGCCTTGACCACTGTTCCCAAAAGGCGGGGGCAGCGATCGGCCGATGCCTGCTTGAGCTCGGCGTACCGCTCCTTCACGTCTGTGCCCAGCAACTCATCGATCCAGGTGGAGGCGCGGAAGTTCTCCAGCGCGGTATAGATGTTGTCGGGCAGGTAGCGCTCCGCCTGGCGCAGGTTCTTGATCTTTGCCGTCTGGCCTTGGAGACCGGTCTTGAAGACGGAGTAGAGAACCATGTAGGGATTCGCATCTGGACCGACAGAACGAACCTCGACGCGCGCCGACTTCGAATTGCCGATAGGGATGCGGATCATCGAGCCGCGATCCACTGCGGAGGCCTTGATCTGGTTGGGGGCCTCAAAGTGCGGGTCCAGACGGCGATAGGCGTTCACGCTGGCATTCAGCAGAAGGCAGATATCGTTGCCGTGGGTGAGGATCTTGTCCACAAAGCTCCAGCCCAGCTTGGAGGTCTTCTCCTCGCCGTTCGGATCCCAGAAGAGATTCTTCCCGCTCTTGGAGATGGAGACGTTGGTGTGCATGCCGGAGCCATTGACTCCCGTCACTGGCTTGGGAAGGAAGCTGGCAGTCATGCCCATCTGGGTGGCCACCTGACGGCAGACCAGCTTGTAGAGCTGAATCTGGTCGGCGGCTGCCACAACGTCGCCGTAAGAGTAATTGATCTCGAACTGGGAGGGCGCCACCTCGGGGTGATCCTTCTCATTCTCGAAGCCCAGGGCGCGCTGTACCTCGGCTGTGGTATCGATGAACTCGCGCAGCGGGTCGCCGGGGAGGGAGTGATAGTAGCCGCCCTGGTTGACGTACTCGAACTTGCCAGTGGAGTGGAAGGTGCGCTCGGCATCGATGCCGTCAAACAGGAAGCCTTCGATCTCGTTGGCGGCGTTTAGGGTATAGCCGTTCTTGTTGAACTGCTCAGCGGCAAAGTCCTTCAGCACGCCGCGAATGTCGCCCGAATAGTGTGTACCGTTCTTGTCGATCACCTCGCCAAAGACGAGCACCTTGCCGGAGCCGAACACATCGGCCGGGGTCCAGTAAAAGGCGCTCCAGTCCAGAGCCAGGCGAAGGTCGCTCTCACGCTGGGCGGTGAAGCCGCGGATGGAGGAACCATCAAAGGTGAGGTTGTCATAGCTCTTGACCAGGAACTTCTTGTCATAGTCCAGCATGTGCAGCCGGCCTTCCAGATCAGAAAAGAGCACGGTTACAGCCTTGATTCCAGGGGTGTCGGTCAGATACTTCAGGCGCTCTTCCTGGACGACATCGGCAGCCACGCGGTTCCGGCGCTGCTCCTTTGCCCTCAGGTTGAGCTCTTCCAGTTCCGGATAGGACAACTCCAGAAAGTTACGAAATTCGGTTGACATGGCGCTCCTTGGGTTGGCAGTGAGTTGCCTGGGTTAAGATTCCTCTTGCATGGAAGCGAACGAGTACGCGTGGGGTATATCGGCGGCTTCATTCAGGGGCAAGCTTGCGGCTTGAGTTAAAATTAGCAGAAGCCGCCATTAAGAAATCATAAAGAAAAGCCCGGAAAAGTCAGCGGGCAGACGGCGAATCGAAGCCGTCTGGGTGTAGCGGGCCGTGCGACGCCGGTAAGGCAACCCGCAGCCAACTTCAGCCCAGGACGCTGGGAGCCGCTCTCCTCTCGCAGCGTCCTGCTCGGCCTCTCGCCGTCCGGGCGGAGGGTGGATAAAATGGATCTGACCGGATCCGGCGCTGGCTCCTTCCAGCGCCTTTTGCTTGCGCGCCTTGCTCTAGCTGGATAGAGAGGAGTTTATGGCTACTGTTCGCGTTGCCTTGATTCAGATGTCGTGCGAGCCTTCGACGGAGGCCAATCTGGCCAAGGCTGTCGCCTGGGTCCGCGAAGCCGGGCAGGCGGGAGCCAAGGTGGTCTGCCTGCCGGAGTTGTTTCGTGCCCAGTACTTCTGCCAGCGGGAAGATCACGCCCTGTTTGCCGTGGCCGAGCCGATTCCAGGACCCTCTACAGCGGCTTTGAGCGCCGTGGTGCGCGAGTTCAGGCTGGTGCTGATTGCCAGCCTGTTTGAACGTCGTGCGCCGGGCCTGTACCACAACACCGCCGCGACGTTGGACTACGCTTCTACCGCTGTCGATCACGTGGCCGGGATCTACCGCAAGATGCACATCCCGGACGACCCGCTTTATTATGAAAAGTTTTACTTCACACCCGGCGACCTGGGCTTCCGGGCGCAGCCGACCTCGGCGGGCTCCCTGGGAACGTTGGTGTGCTGGGACCAGTGGTACCCGGAGGGAGCGCGCATCACCGCCCTGAAGGGCGCTCAGACTCTGTTCTTCCCGACGGCCATCGGCTGGCACCCGAGCGAGAAGGAGCAGTTCGGAGTCTCTCAGTATGAAGCGTGGCAGACGATTCAGCGCGGCCACGCCATCGCCAACGGCGTCTTTGTCTGCGCGGTCAATCGCGTGGGGCACGAGCATGGGGAGGTCGTCCATGACGGAGCGCGCATCAGCGGGCTGGCAGAGAGTTTGGCGGGCCGCTCGGCGGGCGAAGGAATCGAGTTCTGGGGCGGTAGCTTCATCGCTGATCCCTTGGGCCGGATTCTCGTCCGAGCCGCCCACGACAAAGAGGAGATTCTGATTGCGGATCTGGACCTGGACCAAATTGAAGTCGCCCGGCAGCACTGGCCATTTCTGCGTGATCGACGCATCGACGCCTATGCTGGGATCACCAGCCGATTCCTGGATGACGCATCAGCCTGAAATCTTTTGGAGAACACAGCCGGAAAGGTAGACGATCTATGCTAGCTTCCCTTGTTTTGCTCGCATTGCTGATGCCTGGCCAGAGCCAGGACCCCACATTGCCTCCTCGGGATGCCCATCTGACGGCGACGGCTGTCGGGTTGGGCGTGCAGGTGTACCGCTGCGCCCCACAGCACGGAACCTACGAGTGGACACTAGAGATGCCGATCGCCCGCCTCTTTGATCCAGCCACGCGGCAGCCGGTAGGAACGCACAGCGTGGGGCCCACCTGGACTTGGACGGACGGCAGCTCCATTACCGGCGAGGTAATCGCGCGCCGGCCTGCAGCCAATCCGGCGAACCTTCCCTCGCTGTTGGTACGCACTCACTCCACCGGCCAGGCGACGGGTGTCTTGACAGCGGTAACGCTGGTGCGCCGATCCAACACGCAGGCGGGCGTTCCCACCATGGGTTGCGACGCCGTGCACCAGAACAACGAGGTGCGAGTGCCCTTTCAGGCTACCTATTCCTTCTATGCAACAGGTCAAACATCAGCCCATTGAACCTCCCATGACACGCCAGTGAACGAGAATCAAGCGACAATAGAAACAGACACCGTGAAGCGACCGACCTCATCTGCCAAGAGCGAATACAGCCTGCCTGCGGAGTGGTCTCCCCACGCCGCAACCTGGATCGCCTGGCCGCATAACCCCGAGGATTGGCCCAACAAATTTCAGCCTATTCCGTGGGTGTACTGCGAGATTGTGCGGCATCTTTCTCAGATGGAGGATGTCCACATTCTGGTGAATGATGAAGGGGATCAGCGCCGGGCGCTGAACATGCTGCGCAGACAGGGCGGAAATGCCGCCCGCTTGCACTTCCACTGCTGGCGAACAGACCGCGTCTGGCTGCGCGACTCGGGCCCCATCTTTGTGAAAGACGCGCAGGGTGAAGTGGCGGTGAGCCACTGGAAGTTCAACGCCTGGGCGAAGTATCCCAACTGGCGAAATGACGCACTGATTCCCAGGCATGTGGCAAAACTCAAGGGCATGCGCGTGCTGGAGCCGGTGACCAAGTTGGCCGACGGCCGGACCCACCGCCTGGTGCTCGAGGGCGGCTCCATCGACAGCAACGGCGAAGGGATTCTTCTGACCACGGAGGAGTGTCTTTTGAGCCCTGTGCAGCAACGCAATCCGGGCGTCAGCCGAGAGCAGCTTGAATCGGCCTTTGCCGAGTACTTTGGCATCGAGAAGGTGATCTGGCTCAACCGTGGCTGCGCCGGCGACGACACCCATGGGCACATCGACGATATCGCCCGGTTTGTCGGAGCCAATACCATCCTGACCGCCGTGGAGCCTAATACCAGAGACGAGAACCATCTTCCCCTGGCGGAAAATCTGGAGCGACTGCACGCCGCGCGCAACCTGAAGGGAAGGCCGTTCCTCATCAAGACCTTGCCCATGCCCGCGCCGGTGGTCTTTGAGGGGCAGCGGTTGCCGGCCAGTTACGCCAACTTCTACATCGCCAATCATCTGGTATTGGTTCCAACCTTCAACGATCCCAACGACCGCTTGGCTCTTAATATCCTGGCAGAGTGTTTCCCGGACCGCACCGTGACTGGGATCCATTGCACCGACTTCATCTGGGGACTGGGAGCACTGCATTGCATGACCCAGCAGGAGCCGGCGTGAGTTCAGCTTCTCATCCCATCCAGCGGCCCGGCTTGCTCTCCGGGGTTGCAGGCTCTCTTTATGTCCGCTGAACCGCTCTCACGCGATCAAAGGTTGATGCTGCTGGCGATGGAGCAGGCGCGCGCGGCCGAGGGAGCGGGCGAGGTGCCGGTGGGAGCGGTGATCGTCTCGCCTGAGGGAGAGGTGGTTGCCCGCGGGGAGAATCGCGTGCTGCGGGACTCGGATCCAACGGCCCACGCTGAGATGGTGGCCTTGCGCGCGG
>JAJYZE010000070.1 GCA_021800195.1 Acidobacteriota bacterium | reverse complement strand
ACTGCCCTCCTCAAAGCGGGACTTGAAGCTGTAGGGAGTGTTGTGCAGCGTCTTGCTCTGGGTGGAAAGGCTACCGTGTCCAGCCTTGAGGTCGCCATTCCATAGGGCGGTTGCTTTGCGATCCATTAAAAAATCTCCTTTCAAGATTTGATGCCAAGCATGAGATGCACGATGCTCAGGCTCACGTTGTGCCTGCCGCGGCCAAGCCACATGGGCCACCTGGGTTGCCAGCTCGGGGTCCCGCCGGCACGCCCATCGGGCCGGCGGATTCCGGGTAAGGGGATAGGGGCCGGCCAGAGCTCGCAGAGGGCGGCCCAGCGAAGTGTGGGGCAACGGATGCACGCTGCTTCCAGCAGGCCTTCAGCGCCCCTGCCTGGACCCTTGTCGCTCCCCAGCAACTGGCCGATTCTACCTCCTCCCGGTGCCCTCCCGCCCTCCCGGCACCCCCTCCCGGCGAGGAGACCTGCCGCGTTGCACCGTCAGTCCTGGATCTTAGCTTGAAGACGACCGGGAAGCGCGTGCCGGAGATCTCTTGATCCGGTGGCCGGGCAAAGCCGGGCTGACCGGCGCTCTCACAGACAGTTCGCCCTCTGCCCCCAACCGGAGAGGCCATCACCCTTTCGTCCGGTGCTCTCGTCCGGCATAAAAGCAGCTTTCGCTCCTATAGAAAACGACTCCTGAATTACACTTCAGGCGTCGCCCATTTCATTAACTGCCTCACTGCGAGCCAAAACTTTCATGCGCCTTCTTCTCCTTCTCCGTCTCGCCCTTCCGTTCCTTCCGGCCGCGGCGCAGCAGCCGGTAGCCCATCTGCAGATTGACGCCGGCAAAATTGTCCGACAGGCCAGCCCCAGGATGTACGGCCTGATGACCGAGGAGATCAACCACTCGTATGAGGGAGGCTTGTATGCGGAGTTGCTCAGCAACGATACCTTCCGCGGCAACTGGATGAGCATCGCGCAGTGGGGTTTGGCGCTGAAGGGCGATGCCGTGGCAACCTCCAGTCTGGATCCAAAGGACGGCCCCAGCCCAGCCCTGCCGGAGAGCCTGGAGTTGAACGTAGCCTCGGCCTCGCCAGCGAGCCCGGCAGGACTCAGCAACCCAGGATACTGGGGCATCGCTGTGCGTCCGCACACTACCTACACCGGCTCGTTCTACGCTGAGGCGAACCCAGCAATCGGCCCCGTCACCATACGCCTGATAGCCAACCAGACTGGCGCTGTGCTGGCATCCACGCAGGTGGCTCTGGCCGGCGCTGGCTGGCGAAGTTACAGCTTCCAGCTTCGCTCTGGTCAGAAAGCAAGCTCTGCTGAAAATCACTTTGAGCTCACCGTGGCTCATCCCGGTACGCTGCATCTGCAACTGGTCACTTTGTTCCCGCCGACCTTTGACGATCAGCCCAACGGCAACCGGCCGGATCTGATGGAGAAGCTGGCCGCGATGCACCCCAACTTCATCCGCCTTCCCGGCGGCAACTACTTGGAAGGGAACAGAATCGAGGATCGCTTTGACTGGGAGAAGACAATTGGGCCGCTGGCGGACCGGCCCGGCCACCAGGGTCCATGGGGCTACTGGTCAACCGATCAGTTTGGGCTGCTGGAGTTTCTGGAGTGGACGCAGCAACTGCACGTGGAGCCTGTGTTGGCCGTCTACGCAGGCTACTCGCTGAAGGGCAAACATGTGACCCCAGGCCCGGACCTGGAACCATATGTACAGAGTGCGCTCCATGAGGTGGAGTACGTCACCGGTGACGCACACACCCCATGGGGCGCCCAACGAGTTCGGGACGGTCATCCCGCTCCCTTTCCGCTGCACTACATCGAGATCGGCAATGAGGATTCGTTTGACCGCAGCGGCAGCTATCCCGCTCGCTTTGCGCAGTTTGCCCAGGCGCTGCGCAAGAAGTATCCGCAGTACAAGCTGATTGCCACCGCGCCGATTCCGCAGAGTCCGGCCAAACCCGGTGATGTGCCAGACCTGCTGGACGACCACTATTACAAGTCGCCCGAGCAGATGTTTGCACTGGTGCATCACTATGACGCCGCACCGCGGACCGGCCCCAAGGTCCTTGTGGGCGAGTGGGCCACGGTCTCGGCAACGCCCACGCCGGACTTCGGCGACGCTCTGGGAGACGCTGCCTGGATGACGGGCATGGAGCGCAACAGCGATTTGATCAAGATGGCCAGCTACGCGCCCCTCTTCGTCAATGTAAGAAACGCCGTCTGGAGGACCAACCTCATCGGCTATGACGCACTCTCCAGCTATGGATCGCCGAGTTACTATGCGCAGTGCCTCTTTGCGGCGCACATGGGCGATGCGATTCCCCAGAACAGCCTCACGGGACTCAACCCCTCGGCGCGGTTCTTCTACTCGGTCACGGAGTCGCGGCGCGAGCGGCTGCTCCACCTGAAGCTGGTCAACGCCACCACCCTGGCCCACCCGCTGCAGATTGCCCTGCAAGGCGCCGGAGCGGGCGCCCACGTAGCCACGGCCTACTCTCTTCACGGTGCCACCTTCGAGGCCACCAACACGCTGCGCAATCCGCTGGCGATTCACCCCGTGCAGAGCTCGCTGCACTTCACCGGAACCGTACTGCAACACACCGTTCCGGCGTTGACCATTGAGGTCATCGATCTTCCTTTGCAATAGAGCCATCGCGCTGTCACGAGCAAGAGATCTCTGGCGGGTTCAGTCTGTGGATCCACGGTTGGCTTTCCAAAGGCGGAGGCCGCTGTTTGCCGTTGCGCAGCGTCTTCCCAGGATAATCGCTGAACCTATCGCAAGCGGCGATGGCAACGGCCTGGTCGATAAGGAGGAGGATGCGAGTGAGCATCCATAGCTGCTTGCGCACCTTCGCTTTGCCTTGCTCGGCCCTCTGGCCTCACACCACGTACAGGCTCACGTACTGATCCACGGGTGTGGCTTCCAGGGTGGTCTGGTCAAGCGATGCGTTCAGAATTCGATCGCGGACCTCCGGGGAGAAGCGGCGATCGAGGTTCGCCCGGAACTTGTCCAGCAACAAAGGAATTCCGTCGCCGCGGCGTAGCCGATGTCCGATGGGATATTCGACCAGCACCTCGGGAAGACGAGCGCCGTCGGTGGTCTCAATGCTCAGGCCGTTGGCGATGGAACGCTTGTCGGGATCGTAGTAGTCCCGTGTGAAGCTCTCCTCCTCAACACAGCGGATCCGAGAACGGAGAGAGTCAATCTGCCGGCCTTGCACGGGTTCGTAAGCTGCGGAGTCCTCATAGTCCTCCGCGGTCAGAGCGCCGGTGATCAGCGCCACGGCCACCATGTATTGAATGCAGTGATCGCGATCGGCCGGATTGTTCAGTGGCCCTTGCTTGTCGATGATGCGCATGCAAGCCGAGTGCGTGCGAATGGTCACGCTCTGGATATCCGCGGCGGACTTGCCCGCGGCGGCCAACTGATGGTGCAGCCGGATGGCCGCTTCCACGGCGGTCTGGGCGTGAAACTCGGCAGGAAACGAGATCTTGAACAGAACGTTTTCCATCACGTACGAGCCATAGGGGCGCTGGAACTTGAATGGCTGACCCTTGAAGCTGACGTCGTAAAAGCCCCAGGTCTTGGCCGTGAGCGCCGTAGGATAGCCCATCTCTCCGGTGCTAGCGATCAAAGCCAGGCGAACCGCGCGCGAGGTGGCATCGCCGGCCGCCCAGGATTTCCTTGATCCGGTATTGGGGGCGTGCCGGTAGGTGCGCAGCGACTGGCCATCCACAAAGGCCAGCGAGACCGCGTTGAGGGTCTGCTCGCGGGTTAATCCAAGCAACTGGCAGACCACCGCCGTGGAGGCTACTTTTACTAGAATCACATGATCAAGTCCCACCCGGTTGAAGGAGTTCTCCAGCGCGATGCAGCCCTGGATCTCGTGGGCCTTGATCATCGCCGTCAGCACGTCGCGCATCTTCAGTGGATGGCCATTGCGGCCCAGCCAGTCGGCCACGGCCAGGATGGCGCCCAGATTATCCGAGGGATGGCCCCACTCGGCGGCGAGCCATGTGTCGTTGTAGTCCAGCCAGCGAATCATCGCGCCGATATTGAAGGCAGCCTGTACTGGATCCAGCCGGTAGGACGTTCCCGGAACCCGCGCTCCATGATGCATGGTAAGGCCCGGAACCAGCGGTCCCAGAAGTTTGGTGCAGGCGGGAAATTCCAGCGCGTGTAACCCGCAACCCAGCGTGTCCAGCAGACAAAGGCGAGCCGTTTCAAAAGCCAGTTGACTGGTGATCTTGTAGTCGAGAGCGTAATCGACGATATCGACGATAGGCTGATCAAAGGGAGGGCGAGCATGCGACTGCGGTGCGGACATAAGCTCCTCGAAGGTGCAGGTGGAGAGGTTCAATTTTTCTAACCAAGAAAGCGGGAAAGAATAGAGCCACGCAAGGATCGTCAGGGACTTTCCAGCCGCGCCGCCAAGCTAGGTGCCGCGCTGGGCGATAGGAACAAAGGGAATCTCTTCCGGACCCGTATAGTTGGCGCTGGGGCGGATGATCTTGCCGTCAGCACGCTGCTCCATCACATGGGCTGACCAGCCGCTGGTGCGCGCCATAGAGAAGATGGGAGTGAACATCGCCGTCGGGATGCCCATGGCATGATAGGCGGCGGCAGAGAACCAATCCAGGTTTGGGAACATGCGCTTCACCTCCCACAGCACCGCCTCCAACCGCTCAGCGATGTTGTAAATTCGCTGGTCAGCGGTGGCTGCGGACAGATGATGCGCGACCTTCTTAATGACCACGTTGCGCGGATCGCTGATGGTGTAAACAGGGTGGCCAAAGCCGATGATGACCTCCTTGTTCTCGATGCGCCGGCGAATATCCGCCTCGGCCTGGTCAGGGGAGATGTAGCGCTGTTGAATCTCCAGTGCAACCTCGTTGGCGCCGCCATGTTTTGGCCCCTTCAACGCTCCAATTGCTCCAGCGATGCAGGAGTGCATGTCGGAACCTGTCCCGGCAATCACTCGAGCCGTGAACGTAGACGCGTTGAATTCATGCTCTGCATAGAGAATCAGCGAGGTATGCATGGCGCGAACCCATTCCGCGCCGGCCGGCTTGCCATGCAGCAGATGCAGAAAATGGCCGCCGATGCTGTCATCGCTGGTTTCCACTTCGATGCGATGTCCGCGGTGCGAGTAGTGGTACCAGTAGAGCAGCATGGAGCCCAGCGAGGCCATCAGCCGATCGGCGATATAAAGCGCGGAGGCTTGGGTATAAGGCTGAGGCTCGGTCTCTACCGTGGCCAGCATGGAGACGCCCACTCGCAGCACGTCCATAGGATGCGCGCTTGCCGGAACCTGCTCAAGAGCCACCTTCACAGGCTGCGGCAAACCGCGTAGGCTGGCCAGACGTTGCTTGTAGTGCCCCAACTCCTGCTCGGTGGGGAGCTTGCCATAGAGCAAAAGATGGGCTACCTCTTCGAACTCGCAGTGAGTAGCCAGGTCCAGGATGTCGTAGCCGCGATAGTGCAGATCGTTGCCGCTGCGACCCACCGTGCAGAGAGCTGTGTTGCCGGCCGCTACGCCGGAGAGGGCGACTGACTTTTTGGGCTTGAACCCAGAGGCAGCGCCCCCGCCTTGGGTCTCCGTATGCGCAGCAGTGCTCATCTTCTTCTCCTCCTGTAGAAGGCCGGGGAATCCATCCGGTCGCTTTTGCTCCAGATCAAGCCGCCTGTACTGGCCTCCGCTCGGCATTCGCCATGTCAACCGCAAGACCTGGCTACTTGGATCGAGTCTTCCTCTACCGCTCTGGGGTCTGGCTTCTCTTCTCTTTCGGCGCTCGGTCTCTCTTTCCCGGTCCTGTTATTCTCTTCGCGTCCGCTTTACTGTTTGCTTCCTTTTTCTCGGTCACCTCCCTGGCAAAGAGCTGATCGAGCTTCTGTTCGTAGGCGTGGTAGCCAAGAAAGTCGTAGAGTTCGGTCCGCGTCTGCATGGTGTTGACCACCTGTTGCTGGGTTCCGTCCGAGCGAATGTGCTTATAAACATTGAGGGCGGCGGCGTTCATGGCGCGAAACGCGGAGAGCGGATACAGTGCCAGGGAGACCTCCGCGCTGCGCAGTTGGTCGAGCGGAAACAGTGGCGTGGATCCGAACTCCGTGATGTTGGCCAAAATGGGAACCCCAGTGCGCCGCGCGAAGGCGCGATACTGGGCCAGTTCTGTAACCGCCTCCGGAAAGACCATATCCGCGCCGGCTTCGACACAGGCAGCAGCGCGGTCCAGCGCCGCGTTCAGGCCCTCTGAGGCTAGTGCGTCGGTGCGCGCCATGATCACAAAGGAGGGGTCCGTCCGGGCGTCTACTGCCGCCTTGATGCGGTCAATCATCTCCGCCGTGGAGACGATCTGCTTGTTGGGCCTGTGACCACAGCGCTTCGCCTGCACCTGATCCTCAATGTGGCAGCCCGCGGCGCCAAACTTGATCAACGAACGCACCGAGCGAGCCAGGTTGAATGCACCGCCGAAACCGGTATCGATGTCCACCAGAAGAGGCAACGGGCAGACGTCGGTAATGCGGCGCACATCGGTGACCACGTCGTCCAGGGTGGAGATCCCTAGATCCGGCATGCCCAGCGAGCCGGCGGCGACGCCGCCCCCGGAGAGATACAGTGCGCGGTAGCCCACCCGTTGCGCCATCAGCGCATGGTAGGCGTTGATGGCGCCCACTAACTGCAAGGGGTGTTCGGCCTCGACGGCCGCGCGCAACCTCCCTCCTGCCGTAGCGGATTGCAGCGTCTCATGCATCCCTTTTCCCCCTCGCCGAACAGGAAAGACCAAGTTGACAGCGTTGCTCGAACCCCTGACAGTGATCTTGATTACCCCGGGAGTTTCATCCTCGAATCCGACGCCAACGAAAGTCAAATCCTGAGCCTCCCGGGTCGATTCTTTTGCGCGGTTACCGCATCCACCGCCTTTAACGGAAGCGCTGAAGACCTTCGTGCGAAAGACCCTCGCTCCCAAGCGCCTGCGCCTTGAGACTTCATGCCGCCATGTCTCCACTCCCGGTCCACGGCGTTATCCAAGCGCTCGCTTTGGATGCATCGCTCGCTCGTGGCCTCACCTCACGGCAGTCCAGCGAAGTTGTTCAGCGGCCTGGCGGGCCGGGTCATGGATCTTGCGGGGCAGTTCCTCGCCCTGGCGCTGCTGGGCCGGGCACTGGGGTTGCTCGGCAGACGCAGTCGCGGAAGCTCGCCGCTCCCTGGTTGGCCATGGCGCAGGCGTACAGAGGCCAGGCGATAGCCTCTAGCGTCCGGATCTTTTTCGCCTTCGATAGCGCGCCTAGCTCGCTGATCCGGGCCGTGCCGCTGCTCCGCGCTCCAGGGTAAAAGTAGCTCTGATAGGAGTGGCTGGCCTGGCTTTGGCCCGTGGGGTCGGCGAGAAACTTGCTGGTGAGTTGCGCCAGTGCGCGGCCGGAGAGACTCGCAAGGTGATAGGTGGCCGAGTAGCTGTACTCCCTGCTCCAGATCGTCTGTTCCCCCGTCTTGTTACTGGCGATATAGACCGTATAGTCCGTCAGCACGGCGGTCTTCGGGTCCACCTGGGCGAGGGTGAAGGCAGGATGGTTACCGTCAACCGGGGAGATGGAGGGAACCAGCTTTGCGGGGACGAAGGTTGCGGCGCCACTGCCGCCATAGCCTCTGAATACACGAAATTCGTCCATGTGAGTATGGCCAAAGAGCGCAAGACGAATCACATCGGGATAGGCTGCGATGGCCTGCGCCAGATCTGCAGAGCGAAGGAACTCCTCCGGTTCCTGGCCGGCGCAAACGTCGCGGGCGGTAGCCAAGGTGCGGTACACCTCGATGCCCGGCGGAATATGGGCCATGATCCAGACCTGTTGATGCGCAGCCCGGGCGGCCTGAAGTTGGGCGCGGAGCCATTGAATCTGCTCTGCGGCGGCCTCCGTCTTTACTGCCCCATCGCACTGGGAGTAGTGGCCGGACTGGAACAGATCCTGCAAAATGATGAGCCGGGCGGCTTGCATCGGGGCCGGCAGCGTCAGGACGACGTCTCCCATTCGAGGATAGGTTTGCAGGATAGCCGAATGGTTCGCCGCAGAGAGAACCGTGGCGGCAAAGCTCTCGGCAGCAGCTTGGAGAAAGACGCTCCCTGGATCCTCGCTGTAATCATGGCAGCCGGAGTCGTTATTTCCCAGAGCGAAGTAGATGGGAGAGTGCGGGAAGGCGGCGCGCAACTGCAATGCGATGAAAGCTACCGTACGCGCGGCGAAGGAGGAGAGTTCGGCGGCTCCAGCATCAGGAGCCAGGGCATGGAAGCGGCAATCGAACTGGTGAGCCAGAAGATCGCCGGAGACGGTAACAAACAGCGGATCTGCCTGCTGCGCCTCTTCGCCGCGCAGGCTGGAGGCCAGCAGCGCCGGCGGCGTGTCCATGCCTCTGGCGTGGCAGCCGGCCTGTAGCCTGGCAAACGCCGCAGCCTGGTCCGGCGAGGCAGGGGCAGAGAGGATGGCAGCCCAGCCGCTGGCGGGCGTGGAGCGAAGCTGGGCAAATTTAGCCGGATCGTGAAACGGATCCAAATGAATATCGGAGAGCATCAGCACCGGCACGGTTGTTTGGGAGGTGGAACTTGCGGGGCCGGATGGGGCCGCAGAGGCAACGGCCAGCGGAGCTAGGCCGAGCAGGCCGGCCAGGGATAGAAGAAAGGGAGATTTCAAAGCAGGCGCCTCGCAGTGAGAATCAACTGATTTTCCTTGCGCATCTGCTGACGAGTGTATCTCGGATGTGTAGACTGATTGCCAAGACGGCGCATGGGGAGCAGGGTAACCTATGAGGCGTGTAGAATTTGCAGAACTGCAAGGGCGAATGGAGCTGGTTCTGCTGGCGCTGGGTGTTGCCCCGGCTCGCGCCGCCCTTGGGGCAAGACTGATCGCGGAGACGGATCGCGACGGCGTGCGGACGCACGGCATCGCGCGGCTTCCGCGCTTTTCGCAGTGGGTCAAAAGCGGGCTGATCGATCCCCGTGCCGGCCCGGAGAAGGTGGCAGGCTTCGGAGCTCTCGAGCGTTGGACAGGAAGGCGCGGTCCTGGCAATCTGGCAGCCTACTCCGCCATGCAACGCGCTATGGAGCTTGCCCGGGAGCATGGACTGGGGTGCGTGGCCCTGGCCGACACCTCGCATTGGATGCGCGGTGGAACCTATGGATGGCAGGCCGCGGACGCGGGCTTCGCTGCGCTTTGCTGGTCCAATACCTTACCCAATATGCCGCCATGGGGAGCGGGCAGCGCCGCCTTGGGCAACAATCCGCTGGTTATTGCCATCCCGCGCCGCGTTCTTTCACCCGGGGAAGGTCAAGGACATTCCGCACCCATCGTGCTGGATATGGCCATGAGCCAGTTCTCCTACGGGACGTTGGCCTCCTACCGAGTCCGCGGCGAGCCTCTGCCGGTTCCGGGGGGCTACAACGAGTACGGCCGGCTGACGACGGATGCGGCTGCTATCGAACGCTCCCAGCGCGCCCTGCCCATTGGCTACTGGAAGGGCTCGGGCCTGGCCTTTGTGTTGGATGTGCTGGCGGCCATGCTGAGCGGAGGCCTGGCAACCCACGATCTTTCTCCAGATCCGCTCCAGGAGGTAGGGCAATCTCAGGTCTTTCTGGCCATCGCTCCGGCCTTTGTGGAGACCATTGAAGAGCTAAGCCGCTTTGCTCAGGGAGCCGGTGTTGCGCAGCGCTCCATTGACGCCCTGCATGCCGCCAAGCCAATCCATTCCGGCGAACCGGTCCGTTATCCCGGCGAAGGAACCCTGCGCACCCGCGAAGAGAGCATGCTGCGGGGCGTTGCCGTGGAAGATAGTGCCTGGGATGCCTTTGTGCAGTTGGAGATGGAGCTTTCCCACGCCTGACCTGCGCTTCGCCGGGCCAAGTCCGCCGGGCGCCTCCGGCGACGGGCTCTGGCCGCCGGACGCATACGAAAGGGGTACGTTGCGTTCCCGGCGGGACGTGATCTCTCCATTCGGAGCCTTCGCCCCCGAGCGTTTACATGTTGGTGTGCCCGTGGCGCATAGCCTCATTGAAGCTGGGCTTGATAAAAGCCAGGGCCTCTTCCAACTGAGTGCGATAGAACTCTTCTTGACCGCGCAGACGCTCGCTCGCCGTGGCCCACTCGCCCCGGCCGTCCAGAAGCAGATGGCCTTCGCCAGAGAGCGCCTGCGCCGTGCGCTTGAGATCGGCAACGCCGCAGTTGAGATACTGCGCGTCGCGGGGATCGGTGAGCCAGACCGGAGCACCGCCTCCTAGAACATGCGAGAGCCAGAAGACCTTGGCCAAGAGATAGTCGTGGCGCTGTTGCTCGGTGGTGTCATTGAAGACGAAGACCTGCTGCTTCATCGAGTAATAACGCGTGGTCACCGGCACCGGCTGGCGGTTGCCGGACTGAACCAGCTCCAGTTGGCCCTGATCCAGGGTCTTGCGCACGGCGTTGTAGATCACCCCTTCGGCAAACGGCTGCTCCATCGCCACGAGAACGGAGGCGAAGGTCTGCGTCATGGATGCGGAGACCTCGGCGTGCAGCTTGCTGTCCCGTCCATCTTCCAGCTTGATCTTTCCATGCACGATGAAGGTATCGGCTCCGGAGGTTGAGCTATGGAAAGGCCAGCCGAAGTGGCCAAAGCTGATCGGCAGGCCGTGCAGGGTCAGGTGAACCTCTGGGCGTGGATTGCGCATCCGCTGGGCCGTCTCCTGGAAGTAGGCGGCCAGCGGCGCGACGAACTTTGAATCCGCGGCGTCAAAACCCTGGCTTAGTTCTAGCAGCCCCTCTGCGGTCGCGCCGGGACCGCGAGCGGCGCTA
>JAJYZE010000069.1 GCA_021800195.1 Acidobacteriota bacterium | reverse complement strand
AGCTGAACAGCAGAGCGATCGTGTTCAGCCAGAGAATGGAAGGGATCGCGGTGGGCAGCCAGTAGTTGATGTAATGGTCGTAGGCGTCGAAGTGGCCGGTTGCCTTGGTGACGAAAAAGACACTGACTAGGGCGATGAAGAACATGACGTCCCCGCCAAGAGCGAAGAACAGCCCGATGCGGGCCTTGGAGAGACGCTCGTTGGGGCCACGGTGACCGCGCGGCTGGTTCCTCCAGTTTTCGCCGTCCCCTTCGCCATTGCCCCCGGTCCGCTTGTCGGTGGGAGGCCGATGTCCGTTGTTGCCCTCGCTGATGCGGTGGCGGTCAATCTCCGGCGGTGTGATGGTGAATGGCATGGCGCTGGAAGATCCCGGCAAACCTTCTTGTGCCCTTAATTTACTCCGCTTTGCGACCTAACGCCGTATTTAGGAACGCTCAGAGGCCGAAATTCTCGCCTGGACTTCGTGAAGGCCATACACTCGCGGAGGCAGTACGGGAACTCCAGGAGGCAGTACATGAACTCGAAGCATACGAGGTTCAGGAGGCGCGACCGGCTTTGGCGGCCCGGACCGGCTCTGCGCGGCGGCAGCGCAGGCAGTCGGAGAGCCTGCGTCACGGAGAGGGTTCACCGGTCTGGGATCGCCCGCAAGGCAGGATGGCAGAGAAGAGGGTAGATCGCCAGCCCTTGGAACCAGCCCGCAAGCTGAAGTTCAGGGCATCGAGCTCCGGACGATATTCAGGAAGAGCTGGTGTACGCGGGGATCTTGGCTGAGTTCAGGATGGAAGGTAGAGGCCAGGATGTGGCCTTGACGGACCAGGACGGGGCTGTCGCCGCGCTTGGCCAGAACCTCGATCTTGCCGGAGGCACGGTTGATGCGTGGAGCGCGGATGAAGACCATCTCCAGCGGTCCGCCGGGCAGCGATGTCTCCGCAGTCAGGATGGTGGAGTCGTTTTGGCGGCCATAAGCGTTGCGCTCTACCGAGACATCCAAAGCGCCCAAAGAGGGCTGGGGCGGGTTGGTCACCTCCCTGGCCAGCAGAATGCAGCCGGCGCAGGTGCCAAAGACCGGTTTGCTGTGAACGAACTGGTTCAGCACTCCATAGAAGCCGGCCCGATCCAGATGCTTGAGGAAGGTGGTCGATTCGCCGCCGGGGATCACCAATGCGTCCAGAGCGGCTAACTGGCCGGGTTTGCGCACCAGGCATGCGTCCGCCCCCAGTTCAGCGAACCGGCGGGCGTGGACTTCAAAGGCACCCTGCAGAGCCAGGACGCCGATCGCCGGAGAGGGAGGAGTCACAGATCTATTTTATATGGATTTATCTGGACTGACCGGATGCCGACACACATCGCTGTCGATGCGGCATGATCTGGCCTCTACCAGCCACGTGTCTGCATCAGGTTCTTCTCTTCGATGGCGGCGGCGGCCAGGCCCTTCATGCTGCCGATAACCGCCTCGGAGGCTTCGGCCACGATCTTCGGGTCGTCATAGTGCAGGGTGGCCAGGACGATAGCGCGCGCACGGGAGATGGCCTCCTTCCGCTCCTCGTCGTTCTTCTCGATGTCCAGGGGAGTGCCGCCCTCCTTCATGAAGATGCCGGAGCCGACAAAGATGGTCTCCGCGCCCAACTGCATCATCAGGGATGCGTCGGCAGGCGTTGCGATGCCGCCGGCGGAGAAGTTCGGAACCGGGAGCTTGCCTGCCTCGGCGACCATCCGAACCAGTTCGTAGGGCGCTTGCAGATTCTTGGCAGCGGCGTAGAGTTCGTCTTCACGAAGGGCAGTGAGGGCCTTGATCTCGCGAACGATGGTGCGCATATGGGTGACGGCGTGGACCACGTCACCGGTGCCCGGCTCGCCTTTGGTGCGTATCAGCGCGGCTCCCTCCGAGATGCGCCGCAGGGCTTCGCCGAGATTCTTGGCGCCACAGACAAAAGGGGTGGTGAAGGCGTGCTTGTCGATGTGATGCTGCTCATCGGCGGGGGTGAGAACCTCAGACTCGTCGATGAAGTCGACGCCCAGCGACTGTAGGACCTGGGCCTCTGCGAAGTGGCCGATCCGCGCCTTGGCCATCACCGGGATGGTGCAAGCCGCCATGATCTCCTTGATGAGCCGGGGTGAGGCCATGCGGGCCACGCCGCCTTCGGCGCGAATCATGGCGGGAACGCGCTCCAGGGCCATCACGGCGACCGCGCCGGCCTCTTCAGCGATGCGCGCCTGCGCCACGTTCATGACGTCCATGATGACCCCGCCTTTGAGCATCTCGGCCAGCCCTGTCTTGAGGCGAAGTCCGGTGCTGCTGTCATGTTGCTTGCCGAATCCGTTGTTCTCTGTCATGGGGTGCTCCTTGCGATGCGGCTGGAAGGAGGGAGTTCGGAGACGAGGAACTTCCGTTTCACTGCATCCTTTCTCCAAGTTTAGCAGTTGGATGCTCTTGCCATGCAGGCGGATCCTACAACCCGGACTGCTCCTTGGCGAGGATGGCCTCTTCCTCTGCCGCGGGTTGCGTAGCGCTCTCCACCAGCGCCGGTCTGGCGGCAGGTTGGGCGTGGCCTGGCGGTTCCGCCTGGGCGCGGGAAATCTCCATGAGCATCTCTTGGGCGGAGCAGACAGAAGCGCCGCGCGGGGCGCGATCGTAGCCCCCATCCGGGCGCATCATACGAGCTTTGACGTTGTCCGAAAGGTAAGCGCCCAGAATCTCATCCCGCAGACGGCGCCGCAGAGCAGGATCGACTACCGGGAAGACGACCTCGCAGCGCTCGTGCAGGTTCCGCGTCATCCAGTCGGCGCTGCCACAGTAGATCTCTTCCTGGCCTGCGTTGGCGAACCAGAAGATGCGGCTGTGTTCCAGGAAGCGGCCCAGGATGGAGCGCACGCGGATGCGGTCGCTCAGCCCGGGAACGGAGGGGCGGAGAGCGCACATGCCGCGGACGATCAGTTCAATGTCAACGCCCGCCTGGGAGGCGGCATAGAGCGCCTCAATGATGGCCGGATCCAGCAGACCGTTGATCTTGGCGATGATGCGAGCCGGCCGGCCGGCTCGGGCGTGGCCGGCCTCGCGGGCGATCAGGCTGAGAAAGTCCTGATTCAGCGTGACGGGAGCGAGCAAAAGAGGGCGATAGGCTTCGGGTCCTGCATCCCACTCGGCCGTCAGGTAACGAAAGACGCGGAGCACGGCCTCAGTCAGTTCGGGGCGCGCGGTGAGCAGGCTGATGTCGGTGTAAAACCGCGCCGTAATGGGGTTGTAGTTTCCGGTGCCGAGGTGAGCGTAGCTGTGAATGGCGCCTACGGAGTCGCGGCGCACGATCAGCGCCAGCTTGCAGTGGGTCTTGAAGCCGAAGATGCCATGGAAGACCTGCCCGCCGGCGTCTTCTAACTCGCGCGCCCAGCGGATGTTGGAGGCCTCGTCAAACCGCGCCATCAGTTCAACCACGATCGTTACGTCCTTGCTTTGCGCCGCGGACTTCAGCGCGCTGAAGATGGGCGAGTCGGCGCTGGTGCGGTAGAGGGTCTGTTTGATAGAGAGAACGTTGGGATCCGTGGCGGCTGACTCGATGAAGTTCTCCACTGTGCTGTAGCTGTCATAGGGGTGGTGCAGCAGAATATCGCCCTTGTCCAGTTCGGCAAAGATGCTGGAGGGCGACTGCGCGGCCTGTTCCAGATGGAGCCTGCGACCGTGAAACTCAGGAAACTTCAGCGCCGGGAGCCTCACGGCGTTGTAGATATTCATCAGGCGCGAAAAGTTGATGGGAGCCGAGCTGCGGAAGACCTGCCAGGCTTCCAGTTCGAAGTTGGTGCGCAGGCGTTCGACGATCTCTTCAGACGCGGAGCCGCTGATCTCCATGCGCACGGCGTCGCCCTTGCGCCGGTTGTGGAGTTCCTCGGCTACGCTTTCCAGAATAGAGCGGGTCTCCTCTTCCTGCATGTAAAGGTTGCTGTTCCGTGTGACCCGGAAGACCGCGCGGTGCAGGATGCTGTAGCCACGGAACATCGAAGGAAGGTGGATCCCGATGAGATCTTCCAGCAGAAGGAAGTTGAGCCGGCCGGAACGCTTCGGTAGCGCGATCAACGAGGGCAGGGAGCGAGGGATGGTGATGATGCCGAGGATTCTGGCGCTGCTGGCGCTCCGGTTGCGGCGCTTGAGGCGCAGCAAGAGCGCCAGACAAAGGGCCTTGTTGAGCACCCGGGGGAAGGGATGGGAGGGATCCAGGGTGACCGGAGTGAGCAACGGGTCAACCTGCTCCTGAAAGAACTTGAGGGCGAACTCCCGGTCCGGTTTGCCAAGCTGCCTCCATTCCAGGATAGAGATACCGGCGTTTTTAAGCTCGGGCTGGAGGTGAAGATTCCAGCATGCGCTCTGGTCGGCGTAGAACTGATGCAGAAGCCCGCTGAGCCGCTCTAATCGCTCAACCTGGGTGAGGCCTCCGGCGTCGCGGTGCTGGGGCAGGCTAAGACCCTCCTCGAGCCGCTGGAGGATGCCGGCAACGCGGATCTCGATGAACTCATCCAGGTTGCTGGCGGAGATGGCCAGGAACTTGGCGCGCTCCAGAAGGGGATTTGACGTGTCTTCAGCCTCTTCTAGAACGCGGCGATTGAACTGCAACCAACTCTCGTCGCGATCCACCATGCGGCTATCCGGGACAACAACGGACGCTTCCGGCTGGAGATTCCGGGTGGGGATGCGCCGAGAAGGCGTAGAAGAGGATCTTTCGGGGGCGGATTGTCTCCGATCAGGCATTGTTCTTCTGAGATTAGAGCAGGATGGCGCAGAGAATCTCTACACCATCCTGACGCGTCTCCATGGACAACGTACTGCCGTCCGCGGTGAATGCAAGACTTTCCGCATTTGCTCGATTCCACGGGCAGGAGGCAAGGCGCAACAAGCTGTCGCGCGGCTCCCTGGGCATGCCGGCCGGCCGGTATTCCGGCCTCAAGTTTGGCTGTAACAAACGCTCAGCAGTGGCGATGCATGCCCCAGCCGAGGTAGTTCGCCGCCGCTTCAAACACCGAGTTTGCGACCGAGGAGAAGTTTGCCGCCACGTGGTGCTCAAAGCCGTTCTCGCAAATGTAGCGGAGCAGCCTCTGCATGTTGGCAATCTCGACGACGCCGGCTCCGCCAAAGGTGTTGAGGGGATCGTCCGTAAAGTTGCCCTCACCGACATAACCGGTGATCCTGCCGGCAAAGTCATCTGTGGAGAAGCGCGCGAAGCTCATCGGTCCGGCCTTTACCGTGCCATCCAAGGTGCCGTGAGCATTCTCCTTGCCTACGGTGCCCGCAATGATGAGCTGATAGTCCATTTTCACGCCTTCGCGGAAGAAGTGCTTGGGCAGATTGGAACAGTGGAAGCAAACGGCCTTGTTGGGGTTGTCCCCATAGTTGTTGTTCCAGTCCAGAAGGGCAGAGGGCGTCTCGCTGGCCAGCGTGAGAGCGTACATGGAGAGAGTTCCGAGGATGTCAACCTCACAGGCTGAGGGGATCAGTTGCTCGCTCATCATGGACATCACCGTGCATGGCACGATGCCCAGGTACTCTTCGATAGATGTCCAACACTGTACGGCGGAGACGGTCAGCTCGGAGGCGGCCATCCATGCATCGATGACTACCGCAAGTTTGGCCATCTTCACCAGAGCGGCCTCGGGCGTCTCGCCCACCGGAATGTACTTTCGGATGGATGCAAGCTTGCTCTGGACGTGGTCGTCATTGTCCTTGCAGCGCTCAATGCGGCCCATCACCTCGCTCAGATCCAGGGTCTCCACGGTGATGCCGGAGCGCTCCAGTAGCTTTTCAGAGTAACGGACAGTGTTGAAGGCGGTGGGCCGCGCGCCGATGGCTCCAAAGCGAACATTGCGCAGGCCGCGCACGATGCGGCAGACGGCGGCAAACCACTCCAGATCGGTCTTGAACCAGGCGGAATCGGGAGCTTCGGTGTGTTGCGTGGTCAGAGAAAAAGGAATTCCGTACTGCTTGAGGTTGTTACAGACCGACATCTTGCCGCAGAAGCTGTCGCGGCGGAATGCGATGCCCATCTTGCCGGGAGTATCCGGCGTGGCATGGATCAGCACCGGAACGCGGAGGTTGGCCAGGCGGAGCGCGTCGGCCACGCCACGCTCTTCGCCGAAGTTGGGAAGGGTGATGATGATGCCATCCATCTCCGCTGCGTGCCGGGTAAAAAGTTCAGCGCACTTTTTTGCGTCTTCGTACGTTTCTACGGCGCCATGCGCTGTCTGGTCGGGGGTGAGCACGATCGGCTTGATCCCGGCTGCTTCTAAAGCTGCAATCATCTCAAGGCGGCCGCTGGTGGCAAGGTGGCTGGGAAAGAATCCACGATTGCCAACAACGACTCCCATTGTCATTGGACGGCCCATAACTTCTCCTAGGTTGAAGGCTTAGATTTTGTCGATATCTTCCCGGCGCGGCCAGTAGCGAGTGGTATAGATAGTTCCGAAGAGGGTGAGCAGAAGCCCCCACCAGAAGGTTGGGTGAAGATTATTCAGTACGGTGTGGGGTTCATGATGACCAAACCACTCCCAGGCGCCGTAGGGTAGGAGCACCAGACCGTAGGCCAGAGTGAGCGCGCCTACGAAAAACCAGATGGAGATCATCTCTCCGCGTCCTGTTCCTTCAGCCATTCGGTGTACCTCCGTGCAGCGATGAGCACAAGCTCAGGGTTTAGAAGAAGATGAGATTCAGGATGAAGAAGACGACGATGACAATCACTGCCCAGAAGATGGGCTTATGCCAAAGAGCCGTGGCTCCGTCATCGGGAATCTCGGTGGCTCCGTAGACCAGGCCGACCAGTTCGGCCTCGGGCTTGGGAGTTGTCATCAAGCTGACCAGGATGGTGACAATGACGCAGATCAGCCAGCTCCACAGAGCACGATAGAGTGTCTCTGCCATGGGTTGCGCATCCGATGAGAAGGCGATGTGGGCCAGGGCTCGTTCCCCGCCCAGGCGGGTGTAGATAAACATGCTGATGGAGCTTACGGTTCCAGCCAGCAGCCCCCAGAATCCACCGGCGGACGTGGCGCGCTTCCAGAGCATGCCCAGAATGACGCTGCCGAACAGCGGAGCGATGAAGAAGCTGAAGAGCGCCTGAACATAGTCCATGATGGAGGCCGCATCGGCGACCAGGTAAGCGGTCGCCACAGAGATCACCATGCCGACCAGGGTGGAGCAGCGACCCATCAGAACATAATGCCGGTCCGTCGCGTGCTTGTTCATGAATGCCTTGTAGATGTCATAGGTCCACACTGTGGAAAAGGCGCTGATGTTGCCGTCCATGCCTGACATGAAGCCGGCTACCAGCGCGGTAATGCCCAGCCCCAGCAGGCCTGGTCCACAATAGCGGATCAGCATCAGGGGAAGCACCTCGTTGTAGCTGTAGGGGTGAGCGGCGTCGACGGCGTTCTGCCCCACCAGATGGTAGACCGGATGTCCATGGCTGGTCAGGCCAAGGCAGATCAGTCCGGGCAGGATGACGATGAAGGGAACCGCCATCTTGAAGGCCGCGCCGATCACGGGCGCCATCTTGGCGGCGCGCAGGTTGTGCGCGGACAGCACACGCTGCACCACCAGGAAGTCGGTGGTCCAGTAGCCAAAGCCGACCACAAAGCCCAGACCGAAGATGATGCCCGTCCAATGTACGCCCATGGGATTGCTGCGGAAGTGGCCGAGCGTAGACCAGAGGTGGGTGTAGCTGGGATCGCCCACATTGCGGGCGATCTGAGCCTTCAGATTGGTCCAGCCGCCGGCCTCAATGAGACCCAGAATCGGAACCAGCGCGGCTCCGGCCCAGATCAGGACGAACTGCACCACCTCATTGATGATGGCCGAACGGAGTCCTCCGAGCATGACGTAAACCGTGACGGTGACGGCGCCAATCCAGATGGAGAAGTTGATGTTCCAGCCTAGGATCACCTTCATCACCAGGGCCATGGCGAACATGTTGACGCCGGACATCAGAATCGTCATCAGGCCAAAGCTGATCGCGCTCAAGGCCCTGGCTTCTTCGCCGAAGCGAAGCTGCAGGTAGCCCGGGACGGAGTGGGTCTTCGAGATGTAGTAGAACGGCATCATCACGATGCCCAGGAACAGCATCGCCGGGATGGCGCCGATCCAATACCAGTGGGCGGCCAAGATGCCGTACTGGTAAGCTGATCCGGCCCATCCCATCAGTTCAAGGGATCCGAGATTGGCGCTTACAAAGCTCAGGCCGGCGATCCAGGCAGTCATCTCTCTGCCCGCCAGGAAGAACTCCTCGCTGGTGTTGGTGGCTCGCTTCACATAAAAGCCGACGAAGATGACCAGCAAGTAATAGAGGACGAGGATGAGAACATCGATGGGCGCGAGGTGGGTGAGCTGGGCGGTGAGGAGAGCGGACATCGTATGGAGAGATCCATTCTTGAAGCGAAGTGGCGGTCTTCGCAAGCAGACCGGAACAGCGCTGGTCCGGCGGCAGGTGCCGACGGTGTTCAGAAAGCGCTTTCAATGCGACCGCAAAAGCCAAACAGTGACGCTACCAAACTCTATCAGCCGCCGGACCAAATTGGAAGAAACTTGTGGCTAAAGCGAGTTAACGTCAGTTCATGAGAGTTTCCTCCAAGACTTCCGCCGGATCCTTGGCGGCCGCTGAGCCGAGAACAAAAGGGCAGGACGAGGATCTGGCCTGCCGGCCGACAGCCTGCAAGCTGTCTGGCAGCGTGTTTCTTTTCTTGCGCCATGAGCGGACAATGGAGGGCGGGGTCGATTCAGGGCGCCCAGGAGGAGATTTGATGAAGAGACATCTGATTGCAGTAGTCATACGTACCGGAGTGCTGTCGCTGGCGGTTGCCGGCTGGTTGGCTCCCGGTTTCAGTCATGCGCAGAGCTTGAGCCAGGATCTGAGCAAGGATTTGAACACCGCCGGCAAGGATACGTCTAGCGCCGGCAAGACGGCAGCCGAAAAGACAGCTCAAGGCGCCAAAGATGTGACCAAGGGCGCGGAACATGATGCCAAGGTTGTGGCCAAGGATACCGAGCGGGATGCGAAAGATGCGACCAAAAAGGTAACCAAGGCAAGCGAAGATGGCTACAATTCGACAACCACGGACGCCAGCAAGATGCTGCACAAGATGGAATAGGAGCCCTGGGCCAGGGTATCGGCGGTCGTCTTCCCTCAGGAAGACGGCCGCGCCGGCCCGCGAGAAAGGAGCCATCATCCGTGTATGGAGGCGGCTCCGGGAAGGTTGAGTTCAGCCGCTGGATGGCCATCCTTGAGCGTAGGGAAGTTTCTGCCAAGTCGACGGATTCCGCGAAGAGGGTGGATCGCAGCCGTTTTTTTCTTCTCTCTAAGGCAAGTCGGATGGGAGCCTCACAGGTGAAAGAATCCGTTTCTGGAAGTTGAGCCGCTGAGGTTCGCCTGGTGCGGAAGTTCCTCTGGAGGGCACGCTCTTTAGCCCGGGCCTGGGAGAGATAACGGTTGCGCATGCGAACACCAAAGCGATCCAGTAGACGTCAGCGCCGAGCAGGTGGAGAACCTGCATCAGGGCGGGGGCGAGCGATAGAACATCCATGGCGCCCAGGAAGATCTGCAGGCCGATGAGGGTCAGAACCAGCCGGCCCAGCCCGCCACGGGTCTCAACGGCCAGCCAGATGGCGCAGCCGAGAGCGAGGAGAGCGAAGGCGGGATGCAGCCAGCGCACATGCACCAGAAGAGGCGCGTGGGCGGTAAAGTCCGCGAGCAGCGCGCTATGGAGGGATGTGGGAGGGTAGAGGGTATCCGCCAGCGCGGCCACAGATCCCAGCGCCCCCACCAAGAGGGTTGTGCCCAGGGCCAGCCATGCCGCGCTGCGGGCCCGTCTGCCGGCAATGGCAGGCTGGGGACGGTCGCGCAGCCAGCTCCAGGTGAGCGTGATCGCGGCCAGCAGAAGCATGGTGTTGGTGAAGTGGACGCACTGCATCAGCACGCGCATCCCTGAAGCATTGTTCTCGACGTAACCTCCCTTGACCAGCAGAGCGCCCAGCAGTGCTTCGGTAATCAGCAGCACGCCGGACCAGACGGCGGCTCGGCGCGCTCGGTGGCCGCGCGGACGGGCCAGGAAGGTCCAGCCAATCAGAACCGCCAGCAGAGCTGTGCAAATGCCAGTCAGGAAGCGGTGTGTGTATTCAATCAGGGTCGCCAGCCTGGGATGGTGAGGGAAGAAGACGCCGTTGCACAGGGGCCAGTGGTCGCCGCAGCCCGCGCCGGATCCGGTGGCGCGGACGACGGCCCCCTCCAGGATCACCAGCACCATAAAGCTCATCACGATGGCGGCGTAAACGGAAAGGATGCCGGAGTGCCTGCGGCTGGAGATTGGAACAACTGCGCTGCGCATGATCTTGATTGTACGAGCGGCGACTGAGCCGAGCGGTTCGCCCTGCGGGTTTTGGGGAGTGCGCCGTGCCGGTTTCGGGGAATGCGCCATGCGAGTTTTGAGGATGGCGCCGGCGGCAGAGCCCTGGATCGGTTGCAGCGCAGTAGGACCGCGGTCTACTTGATCGCCAGCTCGCGGGCGCGCTCGGTGGCGCGCTTGACGGCTTTGATGAGCGTAACCCGCGCTCCTCCCTCTTCCAATTCGAGGATGCCATCCACGGTACAGCCCGCCGGGGTGGTGACTTCATCTTTGAGCAGAGCGGGGTGGGAGCCTGTCTCCAGCACCATCTTCGCGGCTCCGTAGGTGGTCTGGGCGGCCAGCAGGGTGGCGACGTCGCGGGGCAGGCCGACGTGGACGCCGGCTTCGGCCAGAGCCTCGATGATGATGTAGAGAAAGGCCGGGCCGGAGCCGGAGAGGCCGGTTACGGCGTCCATGTGCTTCTCGTCGACGATGACGGTGCGGCCGACAGTGGAGAAGATCTTCTCGGCCAGGGAGAGCTGAGGAGCGGCAACGAAGCGGCCGCGGCAGATGGCGGTGGCTCCGGCTCCCAGCATGGCCGGGGT
>JAJYZE010000068.1 GCA_021800195.1 Acidobacteriota bacterium | reverse complement strand
CGGAGATCGGGATGGACGGCAAGACCCTGCACCGCGGATTTACAGCCACCACGACGCTGAACCGCAAGGACTTCGGCCTGGACTTCAACGGCATGCTGAAGAGCGGCGACGCGGTTCTGAGCGATGAGGTCAAGATCGAGATCGACATCGACGCCGCGCAAATGTAACCCGTCAGCAAATTCTCGGGCCCGATTCTCGGTTTCACGCGCCAAGGGCCCGCCGGAACCGACGCCAGGTTTCAGCGGGCCCTTGGCGCACATGCAGGGTCAAAAGCTGACTCTTGCCGAGAACTGAAACTCGCGTGCGGGGAACTGGGAGGCGATCCCGTAGACGGGAGAGCCGAGCGTGGGGGGAGCGGTGTTGCCCGTGCCGTAGGTGCCGTTGAAGCTGGCGAAGTTGGCGTGGTTGAGGACGTTGAAGGCCTCGGCGCGCAGGTTCAGGTCCAGGCGGTCCAAAACGCGGAAGTCACGCGCCAGAAAGGGGTCCAGGTAGTACAAAGGCGTTCCCCGGCCGGTGTCGCGGCCCACCAGGACGCCGTTGATGATGGGGCGGTCGGTGGTGGCGCCGATGTCCCCGCTGTTGTACACGCCGGTAACCAGGTTATAGGGCAAGCCCCCAGCCAGGGTGAGGATGCCGCCGAACTGGAGCTGGAACGGAGCGGTGTAGTAGCCGCTTGCGACCAAGCGGTTGCGCTGGTCGTAGAGGGCGTTTCCATACTCGGCTTGATTGACGAAGAGGGGATTGTTCGGATTCTGGACGGTAGCGTCGGGGTCGACGTTATCCAGGGTGTGAGACCAGGTATAGCTGACCAGCATGATCCCCTTCTGGCCGAAGTCCTCGCGCAGATTCACATCCAGCGCGTTGTAGTGGAGGTAGCCGTCGTTCACGTCGCTCTGAATCACGCTGTAGGGCGGCTCGGGGTTGGAGACCTGGTTGGGGTTGCAGGTCATTCTCTTCTGCTGATACCACCAGACCCAGTAGGGCCGCGTGCAGTTGGCCGCCGTAGCAGAGCGGATCTGAGCGTTGTTGGTGCGGTTGAAGGTGGTGGGCGGGTCAACGTCCAACGGACGGTAGATATGCACGGTGTATGCGCCCAGATAGTCGATGCTCAGCAGGGTGCGCGCGCTAAGCTGCTGGCCCAGGCTGAGCGTGTACTGCTCGGTGTAAGGGTTCAGCAGGGCGCTGGGGTAGCCAATCAGCGTCGAGGTGGGGAAGAACTGGTTGAGATACGAGCTCTCGCCGGGGCGGATGTAGAGGCTGCGCAGAGGCGCAACCGCGCCTGAGGGAAACGCCGGCAGCGGGGCCGCGGAGATGCTGGAGGGGAAGCCGACCTGGCCGGGCGCGGCATTGTAGTTGAAGACGCCAGTGGGGCCGGTGAGCGCGTAGTTGGCCTCTTCGTTGTCCACCACCTGGGAGTAGTAGATGCCGAAGCCGCCCCGCACCACTGTGCGGCCGTTGCCGAACAGGTCAGCATCGAAGCCCACGCGCGGCGCAAAGCCGTTATGGGTGTTGGTGAAGGTCTGGCCGAAGTAGCGCAGGCCGTAGTTGAGCACCAGCCGGGGTGAGATGCGGTCGTCGTCCTGGACGAAGAAGGCGTACTGCACATCATTCACCAGGTAGTTGGCGTTACCGTAGCTCTGCTCGTAGCTGGCCACGTTGGCAATGTTGCCGAGGTAGGCCGGGCTCTCACAGTAGGTCTCCGTCTGAGCGGCGGTGGCGCCGGGCAGCGAGCAGGTGTTGTAGGTGAACGAGCCCAGGTAGATGGGACCGCCGAACTCCTTGCTGTCGCCGCCGGAGCGCGCGTAGATCAGGCTGGCGCCAAAGGTGATCTGCTGGTTGCCCAGCGCGGCGGCCACGGTGTCATTGAAGGAAAACTGGTGGTTGAGCAGCAGAGCAGACTGGCTGGTGCCGGAGGTGAAGGTCTGCTGGCCGGCGATGGGTACCACGAACTGTGTGCTGTCAATGGCCGGAACAAACTGGGTGATGGGCGAGCCCAGCTCGAACTGTAGGCGCAGGTTGTTGACCATGCCGGGCGAGAGCACGGCGGTGTCGCCGATCTCCTCGGTGTAGGTGCGGCGGTGGAAGGTGCGCGCCACGCTGGGCAGCGAGTCGCCGCCTACGGTGCCGGCTGGGTTGGTGTCATAAAAGGCGTCGTCGCTGGTGCGGAAGAAGGCGTTGTGGCGGGGAGAGAACTGGTGGTCCAGACGCAGAAAGCCCATCACATCCTGGTAATGGCCAATGAAGTTGCCGGGCGCCAGCGGCGAGGTGACCGGGCTGGCCCGGTTCTGCTGGCTGAACTCACCCGCCGCAAAGAAGTACGTGGGACTCCGCCGGAGGAGCCGGCCAGAGAGCGAGACTGCGGTCTGGTCCAGCGTGTCGTTGGTGATCTCCGTGCCGCTGGTGGCGTTGGCGGCGTTGAATCCGGCCAGCTTGGCCTCTGGGCCCGAAGGACGGTAGAGCTCCAGCACGCTGCCGTGGAGCCGGTCGCCGCCGGAGCGGGTGACGATGTTGACCACGCTGCCGGCTCCGTCGCCGTACTGGGCGGAGAAGCTGTTGGTGAGAACCGTCATCTCGGCAACCGCGTCGAGGGGGATGTTGGTGAAGATCGTCTGCCGACCCCAGCTATCGATGGCGTTGCCGCCATCGACCTCGAACCAGGTCTGGCGGCGGCCGGCGCCGTTGGTGTTGAACAGGTCCTGATTCATAAACAGGTCGCCCTGGTTGATCGCCGGACGGTTGGCGGCGTTGAGCAGCGGGAGGTAGGTGATGCGCCGGTTCAACAGCGGAGTCTGATCCATCTCGGATTCGCCCAGACGGTCGCCAAGCTGGGGTTCGTCGATGCGAACCTGGTTGGCGTCGCCTTTGATGGTGACCGATGTATTTGCCGGCGAGACGCTGAGCGTGAGGGTCAGGCTGGCGGTGCTTCCGCCGGTGAGCCGGATGTGCTGCAGGCGCGCGATGGCAAAGCCGGAGTGACCAGCCTCCAGGTTGTACTCACCGGCCACGGGCAGACCGCTGAGGGAGAACCTGCCCTGCGCGGAGGTATGGGTGAGGCGGCGCAGACCGGTGAGTTGATTGGTGATGCTGACACTGGCTCCGCGCACAGCGGCGCGCGTCGTGTCCTGAACGATGCCGGTGAGCGTGGCGGTGTCGGGGGTCTGCGCGGCTGCTCCAGCACCCAAAAGAGGAAGGCAGAGCGCCAGGCAGGCGAGCGATAGACCAGGGCAAAGAGAGATCACAGCAATCCAGTTCTCGACAGGATGGCCACGTCCGCCCGGCGCAGGTCCTGCGCGGGTCCGGCGCAAGCCGAAGGCCGAGGGAGAAAACGGGCGCGGAAGCAGGCGTGTCAGTATTTCCTTGCTATTGTAGGGCAGTATCTTTGATCAAATCCTGGATCAAATCCTGGATCAAATCCTGGATCAAATCCTGGATCAAATCCTGGGCAACGCGCAGCGAATGGCCTGGACACTCATGACCAGAAACGGGCTTGCACGTGCCCTCCTCCGCAGCTCCCGTAGCAACGGCCGAGCCTGGTTCCAGCTTCGAGATGCTGGTTCGGCGTGTCGCTTCGCATCGTTGTATCGTTCCTCCGGCAACCTGCTAATCATCGTCGCCGTACTCGATCTGGTCCTCCACGCCATGGTCGATCTGGCTTGTGTTCAGGGAAAGCTGCGGCTGGTTTTCTCTCCGCAACTGTTCGTTGATGGCCTTCAACTGGGTAGCCTTCACCTGCTTCCACGCATCCAGCAGGCCGGGCAGAGGCTTGGCAAGCTGTTCGGCAGCGACGGTCTGAGCCGCGGTCGGTGCCTGGTCGGCGCTCTGGATGGAGTACTCAAGCCGCGCCATCTGGGTACGGATCGTGCTCAGGTTGGGCGCTCCGGGAGGGCCGAAGCGCGGCCCGTCTTCATCTCCGGCGGGACCGGCGATCTTGTTCAGACTGGCTTCCAGCGCCTCAGCAGTTTGGCGAGCAACCGGGGAGCCGGGCGCGTCGAGTTGATCGCGCAGCACGGTGATCTGATGCAGGGCCTGCGTGGCCTGCAACATCTCCTGGTACAGGGCATAGGAGACGTTGAACTGCTGTTTCAGTTGGGCGTTCGCAGTCTTGACCCTCGGATCCATTACGATGGTCAGAGGCTGGCTCAGGCTCTGGCCGCCGGCGAGCAGACGCACCTTGTAAACGCCAGGCATTACATAAGGGCCTGAGGGTACGGTCGGGGTATCATGCGGAATCGCCGCGTTCTCATCCGGCCCCGTGGCCATGCCGGGAACGTTTGGATAACGCATATCCCAAAGGAAGCGATGATAGCCGGCGGCTGCGGAGAGCACCCGCGGCCGCCGCGCCCACAGGGTGGGGTCAGGGTAGCGCGGGTCCAGCGGGGGAACCGGATCGGTGCTCTTGAACTGGGCGACCAGCTCGCCTTGAGCGTTGAGAATCTGCAGGGTCACCGGACCGGAGATCTTGCTTCCCGGATGGGTTCCCAGATCGGGGCCCAGATAGTAGTCGATCACGGCTCCATCGGGCGGGTTCGTTCCCGTCGCCATCTCCGGCGGCCAGGGCGTGGGCGGGTTCATGTCATTGCGTATGCGAAGCGCGGTCTGGGGCGCGAACAGGATGGCGTTCTGCGCGGCCAGGCTGGCTTCGGCCTGGAGTTGGGGTGCGCTCTGGGCCGAGATTTTGGCCGCAATCTGGCGCAGCGGGGTTACATCGTCCAGGATCAGGAAGCCGCGGCCATGGGTGGCGGCGATCAAATCGTCGTCCTTCACGGTGAGGTCGCGGACCGAACTGGCCGGCATGTTCAGGCGCAGGCTCTGCCAGTGGTCTCCGTCGTCAAAGGAGACATAAACCTGAGTTTCGCTGCCTGCATACAGCAGCCCCTTTTGTTTGGGGTCCTCGCGGATGGCGCTGGTGGCGGCGCCGGCGGGGATGCCGTTGTCGATCTCGGTCCAGCTCTTGCCGCCATCGTGGGTGCGGAACAGATGCGGCCGCATGTCATCCAGACGCATGGTATTCACGGCGGCGTAGGCCGTCTGGCTGCTGAAGTGCCCGGCGTCCATGTTGAAGACCTTCCAGAAGGGCTGGAGTGCGGGAGGCGTGACGTTGGTCCAGTGCGCGCCGCCGTCCGTGGTTGTCCAGATCAGGCCGTCGTCGGTGCCGGCCCAGATCCGTTGCGCATCCAGAGGGCTGAGGCCCAGGGCATAGATCACCCCGCGGCGTATGGGCCTGGCGGAAGCGCGGTCCTTGTAGTCGTCCAGAACGGCGGGCAGAGGAAAGGTCTTGCGGCTCAGGTCGGGCGATATCCGCTTCCATGTCTTGCCCCCGTCGCGGGTGAGCCACAGGAAGTTGGTAGCGAAGTAGAGGCTGTGCGGATCAAGGGGCGAGAATTGCAGCGGCTCGGTGCGCAGCGCGCGGTAGGCGCGCAGGAAGCTGGGCTGCACATCTTCGATCTGGCCGGTGCGGCGGTCATAGCGCGTGACCTTGCCGCCATACACGATATCGGGGTCCAGAGGATCGGGCGCGGCGTAGCCGTACTCTTCAATGCCCACCGGATGCCAGTCATGAAAGGTGATGCGGCCGTCGTCGCTGCGGCTCAAGACGCAGGCCGAGCCGCTGTCCTGCTGTCCGCCGCAGACGCGATAGGGGAAGGCGTCGTCGGTGGTCACGTGGTACATCTGCGCGGTGGGCTGGTTGTACCACTGGCTCCAAGTCTTGCCGCCGTTCAGTGTGATGATGGCGCCCTGGTCGCTGGTGAGTGCGATGATGCCGGGGTTGCTCGGATTGATGTAGATGCCCTGGTAGTCATCGCCCCCCGGCGAACCGCGAAAGCCGGTCCAGGTGCGCCCGGCGTCGGTGGACTTCCAGGTGACGATGCTGGCTACGTAGATCGTGTCCGGATCTTTGGGATCCACCCGTGGCACGGGAAGATCGCCGCCGCCAATGCGCTCCTCGGGGCGAGTGTCATTCACGGGAGCGTGCACCCAGGTGCTGCCGCCATCGTCGGAGCGGTAGAGGCCCACCTTGCGGCCGTACGCAATCTCCGCATAGATGCGCCGGTCATCGCTGGGTGAGATGGTCAGGTTCACCTGCTCGATGTCGTCGGGAAGGCCGCCACCCGTGAGCTTCCTCCATGTCTTGCCGCCGTCGATCGAGCGGAAAAGACCGCCGTCAGGGCCCTGCCAGGAGCCGTTCTCCCACGGACCCTCCTGGCGCTGCCACATACCGGCAAAGACGATGTTGGGATGCTGCGGGTCGATGGCGACGTCCGAGGCTCCGGTCTGGTCATTGATGTACAGCACGCGCCGGAAGGTGAGGCCGCCGTCCGTCGATTTGTAGAGGCCGCGCTGATGGTTGGGTGCATAAGGATGGCCTTCGGCGGCCACAAAGACGATCTTCGGGTTACTGGGATCGACGGCCACCTGGCCGATCTGCTGGGTGTCGCGCAGTCCCAGGTGAGTCCAGGTCTTGCCCGCGTCGATCGATTTGTAGACGCCATCGCCGGTGGAGAGATCGGGGCGAGCCAGGCTCTCGCCGCTGCCCACATAAATGATCCTGGGGTCAGACGGAGCTACGGCGATGGCGCCGATGGATCCGGTGGGTTCGCCGTTCCAGATGCTGTGCCAGGTCTCTCCGGCATCCGTAGTCTTGAAGACTCCACCGCCGACGGCTCCGATGTAGAAGGTGTACGGCTGGCCGGCCACCCCAGCCAGAGCACGGGTGCGTCCCGCGCGCATGGGGCCGACCTCTCGCCAGCGCATGGCGGAGAAAAGAGCATCAGAGGGCAGCGCGGAGGCAGCGGAGATCTTCCCTCCGGAAGGCTCTGCCGAAGTCTGGGCGGCGATGCGGCTGGCGCCGAACCCCGCGCCCAGCCCAGGAAACAGCCCGGCGCTCAAAAGTGCGAAGATGACGGCAAGGTGTGAACTGCGGCTGGAGGGAATCACGACGGCTCCTGCGATGGGACTTGGAGTGAGATGGGACTTGGAGGATCTCCGCGCTGCGACATCCGTGTTGGACGTAGTGTAGAAGAAAAGCATGGCGGCTGGGTTGGCTGGGGCAAGCTCCTGTAGCTCAGCGGCCCCAGCGCACGGCTCAACATATACCCACTGTCTTCCAAGTTCTTCCGAACCGTACCACTCAGAGAGGTCCTGCCATGACTTGCTCCCGCTCTTGCCGATTCTTCCTCAGCATCGCCTGCCTCCTGCCTGGCCTTTTCAGCGTCTGCCTGGCGGGCGGCCAGGCTGCGTTGGCCCAGAACGGACAGTATCCGGCCTCGCTGCTCTCCGGCCTGCAGTGGCGCGATGTGGGGCCCATGCGCGGTGGGCGCTCGTTTGCCGTGGCCGGCGTGGAGAGTGAGCCGGATACCTTCTACATGGGCTCCGTCGGCGGAGGCGTATGGAAGACAGAGAACGATGGCCGGACCTGGACGCCCATCTCCGACGAGGGCATTCCCATCGGATCCATCGGGGCCATCGCCGTGGCTGCCTCCGATCCCAAGGTGGTGTACGTAGGAACTGGCGAGCCGGATATCCGCAATCAGCACTCCTACGGAGACGGGATGTACAAGTCCGTGGACGCCGGCAAGACCTGGACGCACATCGGACTCACCGACAGCAAGCACATCGGACGGATTGTGGTGGATCCAACCGATCCCGACCGGGTGTACGTCGCGGTGCTGGGGCACGCCTATGACGCCAACCTGGAGCGCGGCGTCTATCGCTCCACCGATGGAGGCCAACACTGGAAAAAGATCCTGTACAACGCCGGCAGCCCGGACAGCGTGGGCGCGATCGACCTCGCGATGGATCCAAAACATCCGCAGGTTCTCTATGCTTCGCTGTGGGCCACGCGCCGTCCGCCCTGGGCGGTCTATGCGCCCTCCTACATGCCGGGCAGCGGGTTGTACAAGTCGACCGATGGCGGCGACCACTGGATCCAGCTCCACGGCGGACTCCCGGAGGATCCTTATGTGGGCAAGATCGGGATCGCCGTTGCTCCCAGCAACCCCAACCGGCTGTGGGCGGTGATAGACGATATTGGCACGTCGCATGCTCCGTCGTACTTGGTGCACACGACGCCCAAGGGGCCGAATGCGCCGAAGGCGACCGGTGGCGTGTATCTCTCCAACGATGCGGGCAAGACCTGGCGGCTGGTGAACGCCGAGCGGCGGCTGTGGGGGCGGGGGTGGTACTTTGAGGCGGTAACTGTGGATCCCACCAATCCGGACGAAGCCTATGTGATCAACACAGCCACCTACCGCACGACGGATGCGGGCAGGACCTTTGTCCCGGTGAAGGCAGCGCCGGGCGGCGACGACTATCACCAGTTGTGGATCAATCCCAGCGACCGCAATCGCATGGTGCTCTCCAGCGATCAGGGTACGGTGGTGAGCGTGGACGGGGCCCGGACCTGGAGCTCGTGGTACAACCAGCCGACTGCGGAGCTCTACCATGTAGCTGCCGACAGCCGTTTTCCCTACTGGCTGGATGCTGCGCAGCAGGACTCCGGAGCCGTGGGTGTAGAGACCTGGTCGCGCTTTGGCGTGCTCGACTACCGTAGCTGGGAGCCTCTCTGCCAGGCGGGAGAGAGCGATACCGTGGTCCCCGACCCAAAGAACCCGGTGATGCTCTACGGCGCAGGCGCGGGGCGATGCAACCAGATGCTCAACGTGCAGCAGCCGCTGGGCTCCATCCCCAAAGCTGATGCCGATGACCCCTACCGCAAAACCTGGACCCTGCCCGAGGTATTTTCTCCTGTGGATGACGCGCTGTATTACTCCAATCAGTTTGTCTTCCGCACCCGCAACGAGGGACGCACGTGGGTGAAGATCAGTCCGGATCTCTCGCGGGTGAACCCTGGTATACCCAAAACGCTGGATCCGGTGACGGCGCTGGATATCGACGAGCCGATGACCAACCGGTTTGGCGTGGTCTATACCATCAGCCCCTCGCCGCTGGACGCGAAGATGCTGTGGGTGGGAACCGACGACGGCCTGATCTGGAGGACCAGCGACGACGGAGCCCACTGGAGCAACCTGACGCCGAAGGCGCTGACCACCTGGAGCAAGATCTCGCAGATCGAGGCCGGGCACTTTGACCGTGAGACCGCCTATGCATCCGTGGACCGGCACCGGCTGGGTGACTTCCACGCGTATATCTATCGCACCCACGACGGCGGTAAGAGCTGGACCGAAATCTCGCGCGGGATTCCCAAGGGAGCGTTTGTGAACTCGGTGAAGGAAGATCCGAAGCAGAAGGGCCTGCTGTATGCGGCCACGGAGCTGCGGGTGTACGTCTCCTTTGACGATGGCGACCAGTGGCAGCCGTTGCAGTTGAATATGCCCGCGACTTCGGTGCGGGATCTGGTGGTGCATGGCGACGATCTGGCTGTGGCCACGCATGGGCGCGGCTTCTGGGTGTTGGACCAGATGACGCCGCTGCGCCAGTTGGCGGCCCGGGGAGGGGAGATCGCCTCTTCGCCGGTGTATCTCTTCCAGCCTGGAACCACACTGTCACTGGTGCCGGGCGCGGAGGATGGAACGCCGCTGCCACCCGAGGAGCCGCAGGAGAAGAACCCTCCCCAGGGTGTGGTGGCCTACTACTGGCTGAAGAGCGCGGCCACGACGCCGCTGCGCCTGGAGCTGGTGGATAGCCAGGGGGCGGTGCGGGTCTGCTCCGCCAGCGATGCACCCGTCAGGCCGGTCGACACGGAGAAGATTGACGTGCAGGCGATCTGGAGAGAGCCGCCGGCACCACCCTCCGCGACTGCCGGCATGCATCGTTTCGCGTTGCATCTGCAGCGCAGGCAAGAGGAGTTTGGCGAGTCTGCCGCGCAAGCCAATCCAAAGGATGCGTGCAGCGGAGTGGGAACGGTCGCGGCGAAGCAGCCAGCCGGGCGCAGGAGCCCGGTGGCGCTTTCACCTGGAGAGTACAGTATGCGGCTGAGCGTCGACGGCAAGACCTACACCCAGCCCGCGCTGGTGGCTCCCGACCCACGCGGGGCCCAGCCGTATGACGCCGCGGACAATCCGAACAACGATGATGACGACTAACGGTGTGCAGAGCCGGAGGGCGTGTCGCAACGGCGCTGAGGGCCGCAGGACGTTGAGCGTTTGGTTGCCCATGGCGCACGCCATACAATGGGTGAGGCGTCACGCAGCAGGCTCCTGTGTCTGCAAGCAACCCAGGCAGCCTTATAAGGTTGCGTGGGACCTTGGCAGGACGCGGCTGTGCGGTCAGGAAGGGCCTGTAGCTCAACGGTTAGAGCAGGGGACTCATAATCCCTTGGTTGGGGGTTCAAATCCCTCCGGGCCCACCATAGAATCAAGAATTTACGATAAGACATCTTCGCTCGGTTCAATTTGGCGATACTTATGGGGATACTTCGGCGCGATGTCTGTTTGCGAGCAGTTTTTCCATGCCGCGGACATCATCAGCCAAGGTCACAGGGGTTTGGGAGAGGGTCTGAGTACTAAAGTTGTAGATAGCGACCGTAGAGGAGCTGCCGGAAGCAATTAGGTAGTGGCGATTGGCGTTTCCGGTAGTGGTAGAAGATGGCGAGGAGTTTGCGAGCTCGGCGCCAGTTGGACCAGGCCAGGGCGTGTTGCATACTGTGTTTCCCGTGCCACAGCAGACGCGTGAGCAGGTGGCGCACGTCGGGCACGCTGAAGGCGCACGCCGCCAGGGAGAGTCTCTTCTCCTCGGCCGCGCAGCACCGCCAACACGGCGTGGGCTAGAGCATCCTGCATAATGCTGTAGACTACAGATGGCGACTCTTCCGCGAGGCAAAGCGTATGGCTAAAGCCTACGAGGGGGAGTAGCGCCGCAATTTTCTTTCAGCTTATGAGCAGGGATACGGCACGCTGGAGGAATTGGCGGCGGAATTTCGCGTCAGTCTGGGGTGGGCGAAAAAGGTCTCGGCGGCTTCTACGCGCACCGGGAGCATGGCAGGGCCCACCTACAAACCAGGTCGCAAGCCCAAGATCAGAGCTGCCGAACAGGCCCTGCTCCACCAATGGCTTGCAGCGCAACCGGACTTGACGCTGGCCGAGTTACAGATCAAGCTCGGCGAGCAGGCAGGGGTGAAGATTCATAACTCCTGCCTTTGTCGATGGCTCAAGCGCATGGGCCTGCGGCTAAAAAAAAGCCGCTCCACGCGGCGGAGCGCGACACGCCCGAGAACCTGATCGGCCGTCAAGAGTTTCTCGCAGCCATCGCCGAGGTCGATCCGTAGCATCTTGTCTTTCTC
>JAJYZE010000067.1 GCA_021800195.1 Acidobacteriota bacterium | reverse complement strand
TCGGCTTGAATCTGGGCAAGGCTGCCGGCGCCGGCGTAGCCGAGCACCTTCATCTCCACGCGGTTCCCCGCTGGCTGGGGGACACCAACTCCATGACGGTACTGGCAGGGACGAGGATCCTGCCAGAGAGCCTCGAACAGAGCTGGCAGAGAATACGCGAGGCCATGGCCGCCGATACCCTGGAACCTCGCTGAGGGAGGGTCGATCGGGTTCATTCTGTCTGGCTCTGCGCAACCTCTCACCGCATCCGTACAACTCCAGGCGGCGGCCAGCCGTCTGACACGATTAACGAATGCGTTCGCCAACCAAAGTTCCAGGGAGGTGCATGATGACGCAGCGGGTAGATTCACCCCGAGAGATAACGGCGCCCGGCGAGGTGCAACGAACGTTCCAGGAAAAAAATCGACCGATTCCCAGGATGGAAGTGACGCGAATGCCGCCGTCGATTGCGGACTATGGTCACGCGGCCTGGACAAAACCATTTGCTGCAAACACCCTGATTCAGCCTCAGGATGGCGCGGCCGATCCGCGATCCGGTTTGTTGCAACGCGACGGCACTGGAAATGAGTCAGAGGATGCGCAACTCACCGGCGAAACTCGATCTTTGGATCGTCGTCTTCAGGGATTGAACATCGTTCAGGACTATCTGAAAAGAGAGAACGCTCGAATAACAACCCCTACAGCGAGGATCCACGCCGAGGTTGCGTAAAGCGCCATTAGAGCGTTTTCAGCGTTGATGGGTACACCGGAGAGGGCGTGCGGTGCCGTTTTCATTGGGGAAAACGCCCACGGACGTCGAAGCGTTTGTTTACACTTACGCTGAAAATGCTCTCGATCCGCAAGCAGATACGGAAGCCGATACGCAACACGAAAAAGGGATCCTCTCAGCCTTGACGCGTGATCTCCCGAAGTTCGTACGAATCTCTCCGGGCGAGGCTCCAGCGCATGCCCATCGTCGAGCCTGTAGCCCTCGAACTCCCGCTCGCAAGCTACCGTTTGTCTCTCGGCGGCAACTCAGGAGGTTTTATGAAATCGTCAGCAGAGCTGGGTATTCCGTAACAGTTGTGCGGCTGGAGAATAGCAGCTTGCTGGAGAATAGCGGCTTGCTGAAGGAGGATACTCCGCGAACTCCTGGTGGGAAGTTGCTCCCGGGCATAAAAGACGTGAAGCCCGTTGGAAGCTCTGCGCAACGCCTTCCGCCTGCCCGTTGCGGCGGAATGGGCGCAGTCGCTTGAGGCTACGGCCGCTCCTGAATCGCTTGCGCAGAAATCGAAGGTTCTCTCTCGACCTGCGACAGCGCCAATCGGCTTTGGAGGACCTCTATTGCAGCTTCGCCGCGGCACGAAGTCTCAAAGCCGGCGTAGCCTCAAAGTTGGTTACCTGCCACTCCCCTCCGGGCAGCCATTGATAGACCCGGGTATAGCGGTAAGCGCCGTCGATGGAACTGCCGTTTGAGGAGCCTTTGACGTGAGCGAGACAGGTAACAATGGCAATCCTGCCGATAAGCTTGATTTTGGTCTCCGAAGTGTCTAACTGGGTGATGACCAAAGTGCGCTCCCGCATCCGATCCAGCTGCTGTGCTTTGGTCAGGACTTCGCCATCCGAGGTAATTCCCAGGTAGTCGTCAGACAGCAGTCTATCCATGCCGGAGACATCGTTGGAGAGCACCGCCTGCCGCCAGTGATGCTCCAGCGCAACGACCTGGGCGTGTTCAAGCCGCTTGTGCTCCCGGCGCCCGTTGGTCTGGGCAAGAGTGAAGACCGGCGTCGCCGCCACGAGGGCGGTCAACACGAGCGATCGAATACGCATTCGCAACCATCTTCGCATGGCTCTCCGCATGGACGCCCCAACGGCCAGCGTACCCGCATGTTAGCCGAGCCGCCCACATCGCGTCAAAGCCCCAACGAACCTGGCGCACTGCCAAACTCAGCGTTCTCGGGATTCGATGAGCCTTTGCTTTTCAAACCACAGCCTGCCGGCTTGCGAACCCTGGAGCACAGATGGCTTCCTTGCGACTTCAGCAGAGGGACTCCTTGGCTCTGCGGCTGCAACCGATCCGCCGATACCGTCGGGGCCCGGCCGTGCCGGTTCATGCCAGGGCGGTGAGATCCTCAACCTGACGGTCCAGCATGCGCTGGTAAAGACCACCAACGGCATACCTTGCAAAGTGTGGCGTGGAGCGGTGAAACTCCGCCGCGGCCTCGTCGCGGTATTGCTCGTAGATGACGACCGTCTCCGGATCGCTCTCGACAAAGTGAGGGATATAGGTGAGGCAACCTTCCTCCTGCCGGGTAAGGCGAGTGAGCTCGCGCAGAATCCGGTGGATTTCATCGCGGTCCTCGGAACGAAAGGTCATGCGTACAGTAAAGCTGATCATCTTGAACATCCAGGAGAAGAAGCAGGTAGAAGGAAGATCCAGCGAAGACCGAGCTGGGAAGATGCCGGAGAAATCAAATCTTATCAGAAGAGGGTTGACCTTTTCGTGCAAACAGATCTTCGAACTCCGGCATGGTGATGGTTTGGCCGCGATCCGGCCCCGTGGAGATGATGCCGATTTTGGCGCCGCTCTCGCGTTCGAGGAACTCAAGATATTGCTGCGCCGGCTTGGGGAGTTGGCCGTACTCCGTGATTCCCTCCGTGGAGCACCGCCATCCCTTCAACTTGGTATACACGGGATGAATCGATTCGAAGCCGCGAACATCGGCGGGGATGATATTCGTCTCCTTGCCATCGATCTCATAGGCGGTGCATACCGGTATCTCGTCGCACGCATCCAGAACATCCATTTTGGTGACCACCAACCATTGTGTGGAGTTGATCATGTTGGAGTAGCGCAGCAAAGGGATATCGAGCCAGCCACAGCGGCGCGGGCGTCCCGTAACGGCTCCGTACTCCATGCCCCGGGCGCGAAGCAGTTCGGCGGCTTCCCCCTCGATCTCGGTGGGAAACGGACCTTCCCCCACGCGCGTCACATACGCCTTGGTAACTCCGATCACCGTCCCGACATGGCGGGGGCCTACCCCAGTGCCGGTAACGGCGCCGCCCGCGGTGGCTGAAGAACTGGTGACAAACGGGTAGGTGCCGTGGTCGATGTCGAGCAAGGCCCCCTGAGCGCCCTCAAACATGATGTTCTGGCCAACGGTAAGGGCATGATTCAGCAAGTAAGAAGTGTCTGTCACAAACGGTGCAATCTGCTCGGCGGCCCGGGCGTACTCCTCGTACATCTGCCTGGGGTCCAGAGGCTCGGTGCCAAACAGCGCGTGGGCGATAGTGTTCTTCTCGTGGCAGGCGTTATGAATGTGGGTGCGTAGCAGCGAGGGATTGAGCAGATCAACGACTCGCAGACCATTACGGTGGATCTTGTCCTCGTAGGCGGGGCCAATTCCGCGGCGGGTGGTCCCGATGGTTTGACGGCCAGGAGCGGTTTCGGCAGCCAACTCAATCATCCGGTGGTAGGGCAGGATGACCTGGGCGCGGTTCGAGATGAAAAGGTTTCCGTCGACATGCACGCCGGCGGCGCGCAGCTTTTGCACCTCGCTCAGGAACGCCATGGGGTCCAACACCACCCCATTGCCAATGACCCCCGTGCAACCTGGACGCAGAACCCCGCAGGGGATAAGCTGCAGAACAAACTTCTGACCGTCAATGATGACCGTATGGCCCGCATTATGGCCGCCCGCGTAGCGGGCCACAATATCGAATTTTTCGCTCAGTACGTCGACGATCTTGCCCTTGCCCTCATCGCCCCATTGGGCTCCCAGAATGACGGCCGAAGGGCGTTGCGGCAAGATGGAACTTTTCGTTTGGCTCACGAGGAAAGCGGCTCCAAAAAGAATCAGGGGAGACGCGCAGTATGATCCCTGAACAGGCATCGCATATCCAACGATCCCCAGGTGAAGCACCTACACCCTGTCTTTGTTTTATTTTATACCTTTCATCTGTGGGAGATCCCTTCGGCCGATAGCGCGGAACAAATCGCGGCCGGCATCCCTCGGCCCGCGTTCAGCACGCATCGCCGAGAGATCGAGCGCGCCGGCTTCCGTAGGCCCGGCCGGTCGAAACATCCGCTACGGATGCATCAGAGGCGGCCCTCTGTGCCCGTCCTGCAAAACCTCTTCGGCCGAGCCTCAGAAAAGAAACCGCATGCCTTCGCCGAGAACCATTGCTTGTTATCGAAACTGTTCGATCACATTCAAGAGTGTGTGATCTTCCGATGATCGAATCGAACCGGAGTTGCTTCTAAGAAGCTCTACGCCAATCTGCATGCTGCTGCCTGTTCTCCTCTGCGCCACAAAGGCTCTGGCGCAGGCGGGTCCGCCGTTCCAGACCGATGATCCGGTACCCGTGGATTACGGCCACTACGAGTTCTACGTCTTTGGGGGCGTCGACGGAACTCCCGCCGAACTCGACTCCTCGGGTCCCGCCTTTGAGTTCAACTGGGGAGCGCTTCCCCGGCTTCAGCTCCATGCCATCCTCCCTTGGGGAACCGTGAACCCGACCAACAATCCGGTCTACGCTCCGGGAGGCGTCGGTCCCTCAGCCGTCGGCCTCACCGACACCGAGCTGGGAGCCAAGATCGCATGGATCAAAGAGCGCAAAGACAGGCCGCAGATCGGCACCTTCACCATGTTCGAGATGCCGACGGGAAACTACTCCGAAGGGCTGGGCGTGGGGCGCGTCTGGTACAAACTCCCGGTATGGGCCTACAAGCAAATTGGAACCTGGGGCGTGGATGGCGGCGCGGGGTACACCATCGTCCATCCGATCGGCTACCGAAGCTTTCCCTACGGCGGCTTTCTCGTTCAGAAGAACGTAAATGCCCGTCTCGACGCCTCCATCGAGGTCTTCTCCCACGCGGGCGAGGGCTTTGCCACAGCACAGACTGAGGCGTCCACGCTCATCGACGCCGGCTTCGCCTACCACTTCACAATTCCGGGGCTGCAGCTTCTTCTCGCCTACGCCACTCCGTCGCCGGCCAGACTGAAAACTACACCTACCTCGGCCTGTACAAGACCTGGGGGAAGGACAAAGGAGCCAACGACAAAACCGCAGCCGATTTCATGCCACACTGAGGACCAGGGTTCGACGCAGCCGCAGTCACGTTTCCAGAACTATCGGATGCAGACCCTCCGTCGCCCCGCAAAGCTACCCCGCACTGCCATCCGGCCGAGGGTTATTCTCTGGTCCGGAGCCAACCCCCGGGGAGCGAAGCGAACGTCATCAAAACAGATGCAGGAAAGCTAGGCGCTTCAGGCCCTAGCACCGCCGGAATTCAACAACGCGCGCGAACCCCTACTCCACCGCCCTCAGCGCTCGCAAAGTATCGCCGCTGAAAGAAGAACGCCACATTCACCAGACCGATCATCACCGGCACCTCCACCAGCGGCCCGATCACAGCCGCAAAGGCCGCGCCGGAGTTGATTCCAAACACCGAAACCGCCACCGCAATCGCCAGTTCAAAGTTATTTGAGGCCGCCGTGAAGGCCAGCGTGGTCGTCTTCGAGTAGTCCGCTCCCATCCTCCGTCCCATGGCAAACGAAACCAGAAACATCACTACAAAGTAGATCAGCAGGGGAATCGCAATCCTGACCACATCCAGCGGAAGGCGCACAATGTAGCCGCCTTTCAAGCTGAACATCAGCACGATCGTGAACAGCAGCGCTACCAGCGTCAGTGGGCTCACGCGCGGCACAAAGCTTCGGTCATACCACTCCAGCCCCTTGGTGCGAACCAGCGCCGCGCGCGTCACAAAGCCCGCCAGGAACGGAATCCCGAGATAGATGAAGACGCTCTGCGCAATCTCGGCCATCGAGACGCGCACTACCGCTCCGTGCAAACCGAACCAGCCCGGCAAGACCGTCAGAAACACCCACGAATAAATAGAAAAGAAAAGCACCTGGAAGATCGAATTGAACGCCACCAGGCCGGCAGCGAACTGCGTATCGCCCCTGGCGAGCTCGTTCCACACAATCACCATGGCGATGCACCGGGCCAGCCCGATCATGATCAGCCCCGCCATGTATTCGGGATAACCTCGCAGGAAGACGATCGCCAGGACAAACATCAGAATTGGTCCGACAATCCAGTTCTGCACAAGGGACAGTCCCAGCACGCGCTTGTTGCGAAGCACCTCATGCAGCTCTTCATAGCGAACCCGCGTGAACGGCGGATACATCATCAGGATCAATCCGACGGCGGTCGGGATCGACGTCGTCCCGACACGGAAGCGGTTCACCGTCTGTGCAAACCCCGGAACAAACCAGCCCAGCGCAATGCCGGCCAGCATGGCCGCAAAGATCCAGCCGGTAAGATAGCGATCGAGAAACGACAGGCGACTCTTCTTCAAAGCATCTCTCCGGAACAGGATTACGAACGACCGATCTTCTCAATCTCCCGCTTCATGGCAGGCGGATGGAGCACGCCGAACGGCAAGGAGAGGAACAGACCGATCCTTCGATCCAGAATCTCAAACGCCTCCCGGAAGGCCAGTGCAATCTCCGCCGGCGTACCGCGCACGGCTGCGGGATCGGCGATGCCCCAGTGTGCGCTCATCGGCTGGCCGGGCCAGTAAGGACAAGCCTCGTTGGCCGCCTGATCGCACACGGTAATGACAAAATCCATGCTCGGCGCGCCCTCAGCGGCAAACTCATCCCAGGACTTGCTGCGCAGCCCGGCTGTCCGCATGCCCGCCGACTCAATCTGGCGCAGTGCCTCCGGACGTACCTTGCCGCTTGGATGGCTGCCCGCGCTGTAGGCGTTGAACCGGCCCTCGCCCCGGTGGCTTAGAATCGCCTCCGCCATGATGGAGCGCGCTGAGTTTCCCGTACAGAGAAACAGAACGTTCAAGCGGATGGTCATGCCCTTGTCCCTTTCTGGCATTGGCCGGAGTGGCCGCTGGAGTCGTTTGGGATCTCCCGTGGGATCTCTTAGACAGCGCAGCAGCCGACACCGGTGCAGCAAGCTTCCGCCGGCTTGGTGGCGCGCAAAAACGCACTCATGAACTTCCCGTCAACCTCCGCAGCAATCGCATCCACATCCACGCCGGAGTTGGTAAGGAACTGACGGGCATCTTCCACGTTGTACATCCGGGTCGGCTCAACAGAAACTGCGCCAAATCCCGCCTTTACAAGCTTGTCCACATACTCGTTCTCCTCAAGAGCCCCAGCAATGCAGCCAACCCACAGCTGCATGCTCTGCCTCACCTGGTCCGGCACGCTTCCCCGCGTCACCACATCGGAGACAGCGAATCGGCCACCGGGTTTGAGCACCCGGAAGGCTTCAGAGAGAACTCGATCCTTATCAGCCGACAAATTGATGACGCAGTTGGAGATGATCACGTCCACCGAGCCATCCGGCAAAGGAATGTTCTCGATCTCACCCTTGAGAAACTCGACGTTGTTCACGCCGGCCTGGCGCTGATTCTCGCGAGCCAACGCCAGCATCTCCTCGGTCATATCCAGACCGAAAGCTTTGCCGGTGGGTCCAACCCGCTGCGCCGAAAGCAGAACATCGATTCCGCCCCCGGAGCCCAGATCGAGCACCGTCTCTCCTGGATGAAGTTCGATCAAGGCCGTTGGATTACCGCATCCCAGCGACGCCTTCTCAGGGATTCGACCCTTCTCATCCGCGCTATACAGGTTGGTCGTGATCGGATCACAACAGCGGAGCCCCGGATCACAACATGCCAGCACGCTGCCGGACTGCGCCACGGCGCGCGCGGCGCTCCCATACTTTGCCTTCACCTGCTCCTGAACCGTTGTGTTCGACTCCATGCGAACTTCCTTTACATATATGCATAAGCAAATATAAAGGAGGCATTCGTATCCGTCAAGCCGTATATCATAGAAACGTGGAACGTCTCAGCAAAGACTCTGAACTGGTGCTTCTCTTTGCGGCGCTAGCCGACCGCACGCGGCTGCGCCTTTTGAACCTGATGGATGGGCGGGAGGTCTGCGTCTGCTACTTTGTTGAGATCCTGGGGCAGAACCAGCCCAAGATCTCCCGGCATCTGGCGTATCTCCGCCGCGCCGGCGTTGTCACTGCGCGGCGTGAGGGGAAGTGGATGCACTACACGATTGCGGCTCCTTCGCATGCCGGTGCGGCAAGGATCCTGGGCGAGACCTTGGCGGCGCTCCGGCTGGAGAAACGGATGCAGGCGGATCTGGCGCGCCTGGGCAGGGCGTGCTGCGCATCGCAGAAGATCTCTTCCCTGGAGGGCGCCCCGCTGCCTGCAGCCGCTGAGACCATCGCCTGTTCGACTGGACGGGCAACACAATTCAAGCGCCACTCTGAGCCGGGGGAGGTTTAGCTTGGCGGGTAGCGCTTCACTTGGGAACAACAGCGCTCTTTACAGGAGCTGGCTGCGAGACCACACTGGCGCTGAAAGAGTTCAAGGGAAAGTTTTACCCACGCATGGCGGAGGCAACGTCTACGCCCACTGTGGTTGCTCGGCGGGTGATCGATCCAGAAGCCTATCGACAGGAGCCTATAGAATGGTCCCAGAAGCGCAGCACCCTCAGCGCGGCGTCACAACACCCTGGCAAGGCCAAGTGAATGAACGACTTTTACGCAGATATGGCACGCTACCGGGCACGCGGCTACCGCGGCCGGCAGCTATGGCTGAACCCGGCGGTGTGGTCCATCGCTTGCTACCGGTTGGGAAACTGGCTGCATGTGGCACAACCTTTCTTCCTGATCCGGATTCCCTTGAAGCTGATCTCCTATGTTGCGAACAAGTGGTGCGAAGTGTTCATGGAGATGTGCATCGATCCCCAAGCAACCATCGGACCAGGCTTGTATATTGGGCATATCGGAGGAGTCCATATCAATCCCCAGGCCGTTTTAGGCAAAAACTGCGACCTGGCTCACCGGGTGACCATTGGAACGTCCGCCATGGGGAGACAGGGAGCGCCTACTCTCGGCGACGACATCTATATCGGCACCGGAGCCACCCTGGTGGGCAAAATCAAGGTAGGCAGTGGAGCAAAGATCGCCGCCAACACCCTTGTGATCAGCAATGTCCCGGCCGGCGCGACGGTGATGGGCGTTCCCGGACGAGTCATCATGCGGCCCGCCCGAGCAGCCGCAGATTCGGAACCGAAGGCGACGGAGAGAGCGGATGCAGGTTGATTCGCAACGCAACGAACTACGCCGGCGCATCAAGGACGCCCTGGCGAATTCGGAGGCCCGCGCCGCTGTGCAGCTTGCACGCGATCTGCTGGCTGTCTCCTCCAAAGCCTCAGATGTTCTGTTCTGCGCCAATGGCTTCGCCACCGAAGCCGAAACGCTGGTAACGCAGTTGGGGCTGAAGAAACTGCGAACCTATCTGGTTCGCTCCGTGACTCTTGAACCAATATTGCCCTATCTGAGCACGGAGGCGGTCTTCTCCGGCTTCTTCCTGAATCTCCAAGCTGGCGGCTACGGCTCTTATGTCAGCGAGCTTCTACAGCCGGATAGCGATCTGGCCCGCTTTCAGCCCGATCTGGTGCTGATCGCGCTGGATCTGGAAGATGCCGCAGGCCGTCTGCCCGGGCTGTGCGCGGATGGCTCTGGCGCCGGGGTGGAGGACGAGATTCAGGAAGCAGCGGCGCGGATGGCGCAGTTGCTGCGGAACTTTCGCTCGCGAAGCTCCGCTCGTATGCTCTTGCACGGCCTGGTGATTCCGGACGTCACCTCTTCCGGCGACGTGGGCGATGCCAACCTTCCGCACAGTCTGGCGAACGCCGTATTGCGGCTGAACGAGAGACTGGCGGAGGCGTGCCGTGCCACACCGGACTGCGTCTTCTTTGATGTGGATCGGCTGGCGGCGCGCCATGGCCGAGCCCGATGGCGCGACAGACGCATGTTTCTGGCCTCTCGGCTGCCTCTGTCGGCAGAGTTTTTTCCGGCCTACGCTCGCGGACTGGTTCGCAGCTTCGCTACTCTCTTCCGCGCCCCACGGAAGGTTCTCTGCACCGATCTGGACAACACGCTATGGGGCGGAATCCTGGGCGAGGATGGAGCCGATGGGATCGCGACCGGCAGCGCCTTTCCTGGAAACTGCTATCTGGAGTATCAACGCTACCTGAGGCAGCTTTCACAGCGTGGCATCCTGCTGGCCGTGGTCTCCAAGAACAACGAAGCCGACGTACAGGAAGCCTTTCAAACCCGCGCCGCTGATCTGGCGCTCTCTCTGGATGATTTTGTAGCGCGCAAGATCGGCTGGGGAGAAAAAGCCGATGCTCTGCGTGAGCTTGCTCAAGAGCTATCGCTGGGCCTGGACTCCTTTGTCTTTGTGGACGATCATCCCGCCGAGTGCGCAGCCATTCGCAGCCAACTACCCGAGGTGGCCGTTTTGCAAGCGCCTGCCGCCGAACCATGGAAGCTCGTGGATCTTTTGGCACAGCAGCCTTACTTCGACGCCATCCTGGTGACGGATGACGACATGAACCGCTTGCAGGAGTACAAGGCGCAGACGCAGAGGATGGAGTTGGCTCGCTCCGCGGACAGCCGCGAGGAGTTTCTCGCCTCCATGGAGATCATCTGCACATTCCAAAGTGCTCTGCAAGCTCCGCTATCGAGAGCGGTACAACTGCTCGCCAAGACCAATCAGTTCAACCTGACCACGCGGCGCCGCTCGGCCGCGGAGGTGGAACAGTTCCTTTCTGCGCCCGGAGGACAGGCCGTGGCCGTAAGAGTCCGCGACCGCTTTGGAGATGCCGGGGTGGTTGGGCTGGCCCTGGCCAGCAAGCGTGCAGACGCCTGCTACATTGATTCCCTGCTGCTATCCTGCCGCGTGATTGGCCGCGGGGTCGAGACCGCGCTTCTGGCCTACGTGGCGGAACAAGCGGTGCGAGCGGGAGCCAGGCGGCTGGTGGGCGAGTTCATCTCTACGAAAAAGAACACTCCGTGCGCCACGTTTTATCCCGATCACGGATTTGTCCGCTGCCCTGCGCCGGAGGGTGCTTCCGTGGAGGTCCCTGCAGCGGACGCAACGTTTTACGAGTTTGATTTGACGGCTGCATCGCTAAGCAGCCCGCAATGGATCACCCTGGAAGGAACTGAATAACATGAACTCTCCGCAAGTACCGCCCTCACTGCGTGAACTCCTCGCCGACGTCTTCGAGATCTCTCCCGAAGAGGTAACGCCGGAGCTGAGCAGCGTCACCCTCGAAACCTGGGACTCCTTCCGGCATTTGCAGGCGGTGCTGGCCCTGGAGGGCGAGTACGGGGTGCAGTTCGATCCGCAGCGGGTTCCTGAACTGACGACAGTCGCTCTTTTGCAGGCGGAGCTGGAAAAGAAGGGAGTCTCGCTTTGACGCCGGATATACCCGCGGCTCTGGGTTTCAAGCTGCTTCATGTGGGGGTCGCTGTTCCCGCGCTGGGCCCAACCACAGAGATGCTGACGCATCTGTTTGGCTACCGGATGGTCTCCGGCCCGTTTGACGATCCCATTCAGAAGGTGACAGTGAACTTTCTGGCCAAGTCTACTGAAGACGTCGCCGAGATTGAGTTAATCGCTCCCTTGAG
>JAJYZE010000066.1 GCA_021800195.1 Acidobacteriota bacterium | reverse complement strand
ATCAGCGGATTGTGGACTGGCTGATTGCGGAGTTCAAGACCGAGACTGGCCTGGATCTGACGGCCAAGGGCAACGAGATGGCGCTACAGCGCCTGAAGGATGCCGCGGAGAGAGCCAAGATTGAGCTTTCCACGGCGCAGGAGACGGAGATCAATCTGCCGTTTGTGACGGCGGACGCCAGCGGACCCAAGCACCTGGTGCGCACGCTGAGCCGCGCCAAGTTGGAGCAACTTGTGGCCGATCTTCTGGAGAAGTCGGTGGGTCCGTGCAAGCAGGCGATGAAGGATGCCGGCGTGGACGCGGGCAAGATCCAGGAGGTGGTGTTGGTGGGCGGCCAGACGCGCATGCCGGCGATCCAGGAGCTGGTAAAGAAGCTGTTTGGCAAGGAGCCGCACAAGGGAGTGAATCCGGACGAAGTGGTGGCGGTTGGCGCCGCGGTGCAGGCGGGTGTGCTGGCCGGCGACGTGAAAGATCTGCTGCTGCTGGATGTGACGCCGCTGACCCTGTCGATTGAGACCCTGGGCGGGGTGGCGACCAGCATGATTGCGCGCAATACGACGATTCCGACCAAGAAGACCGAGGTCTTCTCCACCGCAGCCGATAACCAGACCGAGGTTGAAGTGCACGTGATGCAGGGCGAGCGGCCGATGGCGGCGCAGAACCGGACGCTGGGCAAGTTCAAGCTGGGCGGCATCATGCCGGCTCCGCGCGGCGTGCCGCAGATTGAGGTGACATTTGACATCGACGCCAACGGCATTTTGAACGTGCATGCCAAAGACAACGCCACGGGTAAGGACGCCAAGATCACCATCACCAGCTCTTCTGGTCTGAGCAAGGAAGAGGTGGAGCGGATGGCGAAGGAAGCCGAGGCGCATGCGGCCGAGGATCGGGAGGTCAAGGAGAAGATTGAGGCGCGGAATCAGCTTGACTCCCTGGTCTACAACATCGAAAAGATGCTGAAGGAAAGCGGAGAGAAGGTTGCGGCCGCGGACAAGGGAGAGGTGGAGTCGGCCCTGGCGGAGGCCAAGGGCGTACTTGGCGGAGACGCCGGCGCTGCCGAGTTGAATGCCGCAAAGGAGAAGTTGACCGCGGCGAGCCACAAGCTGGCCGAGGCGGTCTACAAGGCCAATGCCGCCGCGCCGGGTGATGGGGGAGCAGCCCCGGCGGGGGCCGCGGAAGAGGCCAAGAAGGACGAAGGCGTGATCGACGCGGAGTATGTCGATGCGGAGAAGTAAGCAGCCACGGTGTCAATGCCTGATGCAAAGGATGAGGAGGGGTTCTTCTGGCTCCTCCTCATTCTTCAGGCCGGCTCATGGAGCCATCGGTTGGCGCTGAAACCTGCAGGCCCGCGGGACTAGAGGCTCGGAACCCGGAAGCGCCAAGGGGTATAGCGGAGTGTTCATCAGGATGGAGGTGAAGGGATGACGGAGGATCGGCAACAGGGTTGGGGAGAGGGTCAGCCATGGCCGGTGGAGGTACGTTGGGACCTGGGCGATCCCAGGGTACGCGCGCAGGAGACGCTGTGGCGCTGCGATGCGATGCGCGCCGGGCGGTTGTATCAGCGCAGCGTGTTTGCGTCCCGCGAGGAGGCGGAGGCTTTTGTGGAGAGGATCCAGCGGATCGAGCCGGATCAGACGTTCAATGTCGAAGCCATTAAAGCCAGCGCGGTCTGGAACTGATCGAAGACAGGCAACCCGAAGCCGGCGCGCAGGTCGGTTGAACATTTGCTCGGCGTGCCGGCGGATGGGATGGAAGCGCCTATGGATTGCGGCGAACCGGTGATGCTCGAGCTCAACACCGGCTTGCAGGATCTGGGTTGGAGGCTGGGGCAGCGATAGAAGGGACGCGCAAGATGGCAGGGAGCAAAACCAAGGATTACTACAGCACGCTGGGAGTGAAAAAGACGGCGTCTGCCGATGAGATCCGCAAAGCGTTCCGAAAGCTGGCCCGGAAGTATCACCCCGATGTGAATCCCGGGGACAAGAAAGCCGAAGAGCGGTTCAAGGAAATCTCTGAGGCCAACGATGTGCTCAGCGACGAGAAGAAGCGGAAGATCTATGATCAGGTGGGCTTTTACTCGGACAACATTGACGCTTCCGCAGCCGAAGCTTATGCGCGGAGTGGTGCGGGCGCGGGCGGATTTCAGGGTTTTGGCGGCGCCGCCGGGCGTGCACAGGGTACCCCCTTCGACTTCGAGGGATTTGATTTTTCCGGGTTTCAGGGTGGAGGGAAGACGTCCGCGTCTTCGGAGGGCTTCGGCTCCAGCTTCCGGGATGTATTTTCGGGGATGTTCGGAGGGCGCGGAAGGCAGGCGCGAGGACCCCAGCCGGGGACGGATCTTGAGTATCAGGTGGAGATCGACTTCTGGACGGCGATTCGTGGCGGCGTGACTCGCCTGGAGATTCATCGCCAGGAGCCGTGTCCGGCCTGCAAGGGAAAAGCGGTGACGGGTGGGAGCATGCAGTGTCCGGAGTGTCATGGAGCCGGGCAAGTGACGCAGATGGGCGGAAGGATGAAGTTCAACATCCAATGCCCGCGGTGCGGCGGTAGCGGCAGCGTGCAGAACGCCTGCCCCGCCTGCGCGGGAGCCGGCGTAGTAACGCGCAAAGAGCCGCTGCAGTTCAACATCAAGCCGGGAACGCGGGATGGGCAGAGAATCCGGCTGGCCGGCAAGGGCAACGTCGGCACCGAGGGAGCTCCCAATGGAGACCTGTATCTGATCATCAAGGTGGGAGCCCACAAACTCTTTCGGCGGGTTGGGGATGACATCCATATCACGGTTCCGGTGACGGCGATGGAGGCCGCGCTGGGATCCAAGATCGAAGTTCCCACAGTGGATGGTGTGGGAACCGAGACAGGACGGGCCACGTTGAGGATTCCGCCCGGAACGCAGACCGGGCAGAAGCTCCGGATGCGCGAGAAGGGCGTGGCGAGCGCGACTCACGAAGGGCTGCGCGGAGATCAGATTGTGGAGGTGAAGATCGTTGTGCCGCAGGTGCAGGATGAGCGTTCCAAGGAGATTCTGCGTGAGTTGCAGCGGTTGAATCCACAGAATCCGCGGGCGGAGATGTTGGCCGAGTTTTGAGCCATTGACGCCCAGCGCGATGGCCGTGCTCCGCGTCTTTAGAATTCTGGAATCCTTGTCTGGGGGGCCGAAAGGCACTCTGGTCAGGCTCGCTGCGCGGATCCATTGACCTCTTCCAGGCCGATGGCTCGGACGCGCGTCAACTCCAGGTGGATGGCGCGGACGGGCCTCATCGGAACGATGAAGCTACTGGTGCGGGTCTTTGGGCAGCACATGGTGGTTCGTCAGGGCGTTGGCGTACTGGAGGAACTCGGGACAGAGTGCGCCGAAGCGCGCGGCCAGCCAGGCCTGGGGACTGATGGTGATCTCCGCGCGGCCGGCGACTGCGGCGCGATAGATGCGATTGGCGGCGTGGCGCATGGTTACGGCTACGCCCGGAGTTCGAGCGGCGAAGTTGAACCAGCGCTGTTCGGCATTCTGGTTGCCCAGGAAGTTGGCGTGGGCTTCTCCGCCGGTGCGCATCAGACCCGGGCATACGGTCGTGACGCGGATTCCCTTGTGACGGAGTTCGGCGTGCAGTCCTTCAGAGAAGCCCACCAGAGCGAACTTGGCGACCGAGTAGGGAAGCATGTGCGGGACGGGGATCTTGCCGCCCACGCTGGCGATATTGACGATGGAGGCGCGACGGCTACCGAACGGATGGCCCGCCAAGGCTGGTTGACGGCGCATATGGGGCAGAGCTGCCCAGGTGACGTAGAGTGCGGCGAAGAAGTTCACCCGCATGGTGCGTTCAAAGATCTCCAGTGTCTGAGACTCGACCGGACCAATATGGATGATGGCGGCGTTGTTGACCAGCACGTCGATGCGGCCAAAGCGAGCGATGGTTTCGGCGACCAGGCGCTCACACTCTTCCGGTTTGGCCAGGTCCGCGGCGACCAGGTGAAAGTCCGCGGTGCTGAGATGGGCAAACTGAGTGAGCAGTTGAACCTGGGCCTGCTGGAGTTCTTCCAAGTGGCGCGCGGCCAGAACCAAGCGAACCGGATCCTCTGCGAAGCGGGTGGCGATGGCCAGCCCCAGGCCGCGGGAACCTCCGGTGATGACGACGACGGGGCGGAGGCTGCTTTGGTGTGCCCTCTGAGACCAGATCCGGCGGTTGCGCAGGGAGCGAAATACCAGGATGGCGGCTCCGCTGGCGGCGGCAGCCGTCGCGATGGCGGCAACGGCAGCTCCGGTCATGGTGATGGTGGCGGCAGTGGCAAGGGCGGTCAAGCTCGGGCGGCTCATATCTCCCCTATTTGATGCCGGGCGAAGGATTGATGTCCAGCGGTTGTCCAAGGATGGGGGAAAGGAGATATTCTTCAGGCGATGGCTACAAAACGGAAGGCGAAGGGCGCTTACATGATCTCGGCGGTAGCGGAGATGTATGGGATTCATCCGCAGACGCTGCGTCTCTATGAACGCGAGGGCCTGTTGCGGCCCTCGCGTTCGGATGGGAACACCCGGCTGTACACGGATGAGGACCTGGAGCGGCTGGAGTTCATTCTGAATCTGGCCCGCGATATGGGTGTGAATATGGCAGGCATAGCCATTGTTCTGCAGATGCGCGAGCGAATGGAGGAGATGACCCGGCAGATGCAGGGGTTTGTGGAGTATGTGCGAACCGAGATGCTGACGCGGATGCAGCAAGAGACTCAGCAGCCGGGGCTTGTACCGTTGCGCAAGCGGCCCAACAGCAGGTTGCAGGAGACCCGGCTGGGCCGGCGCGTAGACTAATCTCTGGTGCCGGTTGCGAGGGGGGCGGCCGGCGAGTCAGCAGCGGTTTTTGTCTGGTATGGTGCGATGAGGCTTTTCCTTCAGATATTGTTCTGGGTGGCGGCTGTGGGGTCAGTCACCTCTTCCCTCTACTGCCTGATGGTGATGGTGGCGGCGGCGCGGTTTGGGCTGCGCAAGCGCCGAGAGCAGAGCGTCCCGGCTGACTTTTTGCCCGCGGTGAGCATGCTCAAGCCTTTGCACGGAACCGAAGAGGGTATCGAGCAGAACATCGCATCCTTTTTTGAACAGGAGTATCCGGGCGAGTGGGAGCTGATTTTTTGCGCGCGGCAGCAGAGCGATGAAGGATTGCAGTTGGCGCTGGAGGTGGGCAAGCGATATCCGCAGGTGGCGGCGCGATATGTTACCTGCGGAGAGCCGCCACCCCAGTTTCACAATGCCAAGGTGTACTCGCTAGCCACGATGGATGCCGTGGCGAAGTACGATTTGTATGTCACCAGCGATGCAGATGTGCGGGTGGGCCCGGACTACCTGCTGCGCATGGTGCAGACGCTGAAGGATCCGCGGATGGGTTTGGCGAGTTGCGTCTATATCGGGACAGCGCACCCGGGGGCGGGGTTCGCCTCCCAACTGGATGCGGTGGGCAAGAGCGTTGAGATGAGCTCCGGCGTGCTGGTGGCGGACCTTCTGGAGGGTACCAAGTTTGCGTTGGGCGCCACCATGGCCGTGCGTAGAAAGAGCTTTCAGGATGTGGGGGGGTTCGAGGAATTGGGCCAGTTTTACGCCGATGATTTCGTGATTGGAAACCGGCTGGCCGCGCGGGGGACTGGGGTGCGAATAGCCACGTATGTCATCCGGCTGATGGTGCAGAACTCGCCCTCTTCTTTGAGCTTCCGCAATCAGCTTCGCTGGATGCAAAGCACGCGGCGTTCCCGGCCCTGGGGACATCTGGGCAGCGGGCTAACCTTTGCCACGCCCTTCGGCTTGCTGGGCATGGCTTGGGGTTTGCTTAGCGGGCATGTTTGGCTGGGGGTTCTGTGGCTGGCGGCGATGGTGCTCAACCGATGGCTGCAGGCGATGGCCATTCTGGCGGCGCTAGGAGATCCGGATCGGTTTTACAACACGCTCATTTATCCGCTGCGGGATCTGCTGGGAAGCATCCTCTGGTTGCGGAGCTACGCCGGGGAGAACTTTTACTATCGCGGGAAGGTCTATGCTTTGAAGCACGGGGGGCGCGTGGAAGACCGCGGGTAGAGAAGCCGTTCGAGCCGTTTCATCCTCGCAGTAGTCATTGGAGGGTGAGCCTGAACCCGGCATGCGGATCGCCCGCCAAGATCTTCTGGAGTGCTTCCGCGATGGCTTGGGGGCGGAGCCAAGTTGAGCCGGAACTTGATCAAGCCGAGCATGTGCATCTTGATCGCTTCGGCTACCTTGCTGCGGACTCCATACCGCGACGGCAGGACAGGCGCCTTCTACCCCGCGGCTCCCTTCTGCCGGCGCAGCGTGGGCGCATACTCTCAGCTGGCGCCAAAGCGCATGGCCGGCTGGCGAGAGTCTCCCTTGCTGGGCCGGTCTGCCTTGCAAATCCTTACCTGCAGATCGACCGAACAGGCACGCCCCAGGGCCGTCTTCTCGTTCCCTGCACGGAAAGCAACGGGATTTCCTGTAGCAATTCTGTCTGGTGCAGCCATCCCGGCTCCGCTCTACAGCGTTTTCAGTGTTGCTGGGTATACCGGAGAGGGCGTGTGCAGTGGCGTTTTCATTGGGGAAAACGCCCATGGAGGTTGAGGCGTCGCGTTACACCTACACTAACAACGCTCTACGTCGTCAGTATCTCCTCTTCAAGAGACTGCTTTTCAAAGAGGTCGGTGTAATAGCCGCCGCGGGCGAGGAGTTCTTCATGGGTGCCTAACTCGGCGATGCGGCCCTTGATGAGCACCGCGATGCGGTCCGCATTGCGGGCGGTCGAAACGCGGTGGGCGATCAAAAGGGTGGTACGGCCACGCATCAGCGTTTGCAGGCCGGCAAGGATTCGTTCTTCGGTGTAAGTGTCCACACTGGAGAGAGCATCGTCCAGGATCAGGATGGGCGGATTGGCGAGGATGGCGCGGGCGATGGCTGTGCGCTGTTTCTGGCCGCCTGAGAGCGTGATGCCGCGCTCGCCAACGATGGTGCGGAAGCCGCTTGGAGACTCCAGAATCTCGTCGGCGATCTGGGCGATGCGGGCCGCAGCCTCCACCTGTTGCTCTAGGGCCGCCTCCTGGCCGGGCGGCGCCGGAACTCCGAAGGCGATGTTCTTGGCAATGCTGGTGGAGAAGAGGAATGTCTCCTGAGGAACGAAGCCGATGGCTGCGCGGAGCATGTGGAGGGGGTATTGGTGCAGGGGGCGTCCGTCCAGCGTAATGGCGTTGCGGAAGGATGGCGACGGATCGTAGAGGCGTGGGATCAGAGAGACGAGCGTTGACTTTCCGCTGCCTGTGGGGCCGACGATGGCCAGTGAGGAGCCGGCTGGTATCTCGAGGGTGATGTCATGCAGAACCTCTGGGCCGGTTGGGTAGGCGAAGTGAAGGTGACGGTAGGCGATGTGGCCCGCGATGGGTGGCAGGCGGTTCTCTGCAACGCAGTCTCCGTCCCGCGTGGCCATGCCGGCGCTGCTCTGCGCCAGGGCGGGATCAGCGTAACGGTCATCGATGCTGGGCTGCTCCGTCATCAACTCATGGATGCGGATGACGGAGGCGGTGCCGCGCTGCACCAGGTTGACCACCCAGCCAATGGCGATCATAGGCCAGGTGAGTTGAACCATGAAGACCATGTAGGTTGTGAATTGACCCACATTGATGTGATGCAGGACAACTTCATGGCCGCCGACCAGAAGGCTGACCACCAGCGAGAGGCCGAGCACCAGTTCGAGCGTTGGCCAGAGCATCGCCATCAGCCGGGCCAGCAGCAGGCTGCGGCGGATGTACTCCTGATTGGAGGTCTCGAAGGTGTCAATCTGCGCATCCTCCTGAGCAAAGGCGCGGATCAGGCGCGCCGCGGAGAAGCTCTCCTCAGCTTGTGCAGTGATGTCGGAGAACATGGCCTGGATGCGTTCGAAGCGGGTGTGGATGCGAGCTCCGAAGTATTGCACCAGCACGGAAGCGAAGGGAAGCGGAAGAAAGGCGAACAGCGTGAGCCGCGGCGAAATCCGGAGCATGAAGGGCAGCGCCAGGGCGGTAAAGACGAGGGTATTTGCCGAGTACATGATGGCCGGTCCCAGCAACTGCCGAACCGCGCTCAGGTCATTGGTGGTGCGCGCCATAATGTCGCCGGTGCGGTGGCGCTGGAAGAACTCGGCGGGTTGCCGGCAGAGGTGGGAGAAGATGTCATTGCGGAGATCGAACTCGATCTCACGAGAGGCGCCGATGATGATTCGGCGGGTGAGATAGAGGGCGATCGCGGCCAGCCCGGCAATCGAGACAAGGCGAAGGGCGGCGTGTTCCACTCTGGACGCCGAGAGGTTGCGTTGGATGTCATTCATGGCTCCGCCGATGAGCAGCGGAATCATGGCCTTGGAGGTGTTGTAGACGATCAGAGCCAGGCCGCCTGCGAGCAGGTTCCGCCAGTAACGGCGAAGATACGGAAACAGCGGCCTCAAGCGGGAGAACATAAAGGAAAGAAGAAAAAGGGTGGAGCGTAGAGCGCCAGGAAGAAGGATAAGGCTTCCGGCAAAACTGCAATTCGAGTATCGCCGTCTTCTCGACACTCTACGCTTGAATCCCTGCGCTTCGACTATTTGGGGGCCTGCGGGTTGGCGGGCTGGGAGGTGGCGGGTTTTGCTGGGGTGGCCGGTTTCGACGCGGGCTGGGCCGGCGCGGAGCGGCGGAAGGGCACCGTGGGCTTGGGCATCTCGTCACTCTGACCGATGAGTTGTACATCGAAGACCAGCTCTGCTCTGGCTGGAATGATGGGTGGGCGGCCGGCTTCACCATAGGCAAGCTGGTAGGGGATGTAGAGACGGCGCTTTCCGCCGATGCGCATGCCCTCAAAGCCAGTGTCCCAGCCCGGAATCACGCGGTGCCGGCCGTAGGGAAAGGTAATGGGTTGGCCGCGGTCCACGGAAGAGTCGAACTTTTTGCCGTCGGCCAGGTACCCGGTATAGTGCACGGTGAGGAACTTGCCGCTCTGGGCCACCGGGCCGGTTCCAACTTGGGTGTCAACATAGATGAGCGAGTACGTGGACTTCTGTCCGGAGAGCTCCTCACGCAGATCTTTGCTGAGCAGAGGCGAGGCGTAGTCCAGATGGGTGTCCGGAATGTGGGTGAGGGTATAGAGGATGCGTGGGCAGGGTGCGTTGGATGGAAGCGCTGGAATCTTGGGGGAGACCCGCGGCGGGGCGACGCAGCCCGGGGTATGGGCGCTGTGCGCGGCTGTATGGTGAATGGGGTGGGTGGTGGAGGTTTGCGCTCCGATGGGGAGCGCAGCCAATGCCATGACGAGCGTGCAACAAGGGAGGCTTGAAGTTTTCATGTCGATTTTTAGTGTAGCCGATCGAGTCTTGGCCGGGGAGTTGGCCGAAGAGTTGGCCCGGACCGGGCATCAGGTGGGGGTGCGGAGCAGAAGATAAGCTCCGGCCATGGCGAAGAGCATATCCGGGGACCACGCGGCCAGGATCGCCGGAAGCGAGTTGACGTCGCCCAGATTCTCGAAGATGCCGGCGATGACCCAGTAGCAGATGGCGACTCCGATCGCCGTGCCGATGCCCGCGATGCCGCCCCGCTTGCCGGCGAACAGCGAGAACGGAATGGCCAGAATGGCCAGCACCAGCGTCATGAGCGGATAGGCCAGCTTGCGGTTGAGTTGAACGCGCAGACGCATGGTGTCAAAGCCGCTCTGTTCAAGGTCGCGTATGTAACGGGAGAGCTCGGTGAAGGACATCTCCTGGCTTTGGAGTTCTTCCTTCTTGAAGTAACTGGGTTGCTCGTGGATCTCCGGAAAGGTGGCCAGCGTGAAGGGCTGGTAGCTGGTAATCGATTCACCCGCGAAGGTGCGTTGCCAGCCATCTTCAAAGACCCACTGGTTGAGCTTGTCGTCCCAGCGAACGCTGCGCGCAAAGATGCGGCGGGTGAGATTGAAGGTGCCGGGCTGAAACTCAAAGACAGTGAGGTTGTCGAAGATGTTGCGGTCAGGATCGAAGAACTGGTAATAAAAGATGCGGGTTGGCTGCATCTGCCCGCCCTTGGCGTCCGTGGTGTCGCCGGACATCCATTTGCGATCCGGACGAAGAAATGTCTGCGCCGGCTTCCCCTTGATCTGGGACAGCAAAGCCTCCTGCCGGCGGTTGGCTCCCGGCAGATAGGTCTCATCAAAGACAAACAGAAGCGCCGAGAGCAGCGTGGCGACCACCAGCATGGGAGCAACGATGCGGTAGAGACTGACGCCGGCCGACTTCATCGCCGTCAGTTCGCTGTTGCGGTTGAGCGCGCCAAAGGTGATGAGCACCGCGACCAGAGAACAGAGCGGGAGCACGGAGTTGATGATGAAGGGAATCAGGTTGATCAGATAGTCGCCCACCACGGAGAGCGGAGTGCGGTAGCGGAGGATGTCGCCGATCAGCTCGAAGAAGGTGAAGATGATGAAGAGAAGGATCAGGGTGAACAGAACCAGCAGGAAGTTGCGCAGGAAGCTTCCCATCACGTACTCATCCAGGATGAGGGGGAAGTGAATGCCGAAGACGAGGCGAAGGCGCTGCATGAGCGCGCCCTCTTCATTGACATGGGGACCGCTACCGGCAGCATGAGGCTGAGATCGGTTGCGGAGACGATCCAGGAGCCGGGTGAGGTTTCTGCCGATGCCGGCGAATGTCTCCAGCATGGCCCCGCCACGGGAGATCTGCTGCAGCAGCACCACTCCGGCCATGGCAAACAGCAGATTGGCGCTCCACACCCCCAGAGCCGGGGAAAGCCTGTCCTGACGGGCCATGGCAATGCCCATTGAGGAGAGGAAGTAGTAGAGAAACACCAGCCCCAGCGTGACAACAAAGCCGGCGCCCTTGCCTCCGCGTTTGGAGGAGAGTCCGAGTGGAACACCGACCAGCATCAGGACCAGGCAGGCGGTGGGGAAGGCGAAGCGGTAGTTAAGCTCAATGCGGTAGGGCCGGGAAGCGGCGCCGGGGGCTTCGGCCAGAGCCCACAGGTCACGCGTATTGAGGGCGTGCATGGGAGTGTCGCGGCGGCTCAGATGAGACCCCTCCTCCTGAGGCACGGTCTGCATGGGCAGTTCCGTGCTGAGGAAGGTGGAGATATCGTACTGCCCGGGATTGGAGAGCGAGATATCATGGCGGCTGCCGTTGGAGAGTTCCAGGCGAAGGGTCTGTGGGCCTCCGCTGAGAACGGTGGCGTTGTTGGCGGTGATGATGTGCGGGTTGGCCGGCTTGCTCAGATCGGCCAGGAAGACATGACGCCAAATGGCCGTGCCGTTGGCTCCCGGGATAACGTCCTGGGCGTATAGAACGTAGTTCTTGAAGTCTTCGTAAAACACCCGCGGCTGCACCTCCACCGTGGCCTGGCTGGTCTTGCTGGCGCTCTCGTAGGCCAGCAGTGCGGTTGCGGCGCGGGGCGCCACATACAGCGAGTTGGCCATGCCGATGATCCAGAAGACGATGGCGAAGAGGCTGACGATGCGGACGAAGGAGAGTACCCCCACGCCCGAGGCGCGCATGGCGGTGACTTCACTGTCCGCGGCCAGGCGGCTCAA
>JAJYZE010000065.1 GCA_021800195.1 Acidobacteriota bacterium | reverse complement strand
CTTCAAGGCGCCACCCTCGCCTCTGCAGTAAGACACCGCAGAAGCTCATGGGCCTCCGCCTCCGGCCTGCTGCCGAAGGCGAAGCAGTGCCCACCCGAACCCGGCCGCTGTGGAAAGCCTGTTCTAGTGAACGGGCGGCTCATAGTGACAGAACGGATCGCTCGCCAGCGCATCCCCCGTTGCCGCAAAGGCTCGCGCGCGAGAACCGCCGCATAGAGCGCGATACTCACAGCGCCCGCACTTTCCCTTGAACTGATTGGGATCGTGCAACGCCCGGAAGATCGGCGCGTTGCGGTAAACATCCTGGAGCTGGTCGGTGCGTATGTTGCCGACCGCCAGCGGGAGGAAGCCGGCCGGGCAGATGTCGCCCTGATTCGAGATAAAGACAATTCCGTGACCATCGCGGATGCCAAAACCGCGATAGACGGGAGTGCGCTCGATCTCGCCGGCCGCCATGCCCGCTGCGCGCATGCGGCTGAGTGCCACGCGGCGATAAGACGGCGCTTCCGTAGTGGCCATGGCAAAGGGGGCGACCTTGGACTGGTCGTAGATCCAGTTCATCAGTTCCTCTCCACGCTCGCTGGAGATCGGCTGCAGGACCTTGCCGCGCCCGACCTCGATCAAAAAAAACAGGCTCCAGCGCATCACCGGAAAGGTCTTGAGCAACTCATAAACAGCGGGAACGTCGTCCACCGTCTCTTCGGCGACAAGCGTGTTCACCTGAATGGGAACACCCAGGCCGGCTGCCGCCTTGGCGGCGGCGATGGTCCAGCCGAAGCAGCCCTCCACGCCGCGTACTGCCTCATGGCGAGCTGCTGTTGAGCCATCCAGGCTGAGGCCGAAGCTGTCAATCCCATGCTCCCTGAGCCGGGAGAGTACCTCCACCGTAAGGTCCGTCGTCGCGCTGGGCGTAATGGATGCGTTGATGCCCAACGAACGCGCCTCGTCGATCAAATCGAAGAGATCCGCACGCCGCAGCGGGTCGCCGCCGGTAAAGACCAGGTGCGGCGTGGGGTTCTTGAAAGCCGCGATCTGGCGCAACAGGTTTTTCCCCTCCTCAAAGGTGAGCTCATTGGGGTGCGGCGTGGAGACAGCCTCGGCGCGGCAGTGACGGCAGGCGAGCCCACAGGCTTGCGTCATCTCCCAATACACCAGCATCGGTTGCTCTGCGTAGCTGTGATTGGAGGAGTGCTGCGGGTGAGTGTGCGGATGCACGTGGCGGGCCGGCATGGAGGAGGGGATCGAACGGATATCCATGGTTGCCATAAATGGTTCTCCTAAGAGCTAGAAGGGGCTTCAAGCGCAACCGGCGACGGATCGTGGGCTGTCTGAGGGCCGGCCCGATGCGGGAGCGGCCCACCATGATGAATCTTCGCAGCGGTCTCGGCCCCGCGCTGGATGCATTCCGGTATCCCGGAGCCGTGATAGGCTGCACCCGCCAGGTAGAGACCCGGATGGTTTGCAATCTCGCGCTCGATCTCCTGAACCAGTACGCCATGGCCGATATTGTATTGGGGGACGGACTTTCTCCAACGGTAGGCACGGGCGAGGATGGGAGTTGCAGTGATGCCCAGGATCTCTCTCAACTCCTGGCGTGCCACCTCAATCAGGGCATCCTCATCCTGTTCGGCCAGATCTTCTGCAAAGACGCCGCCAATGAAGACCCGCAGAAGCACGCTGTCGGCCGGCGCGCGATGCCCGAACTTGTTGGAAGACCAGGAGCAGGCATTGATCCTTCGCCCCTCGCTGCGGGGCACAATGAAGCCAAATCCACTCAGCGCGCAGGTGACCTCGCTGCGGCGGAACGCCAGCGAAACGGTCGCGGTGGAGACGTAGTGAATCTTGCGCAGATTGTAGGACAGCACCGGATCCAGCCGTTCCAGGATCTCCGCGGTGACGTAGGCGGGCGTGGCGAAGACGACGTTCTCCGCCGCCACCGAAGCGCCGCTCGCCAGGGTGACTGTGTAACCTCCGCCGCGGGCTGGATCACCCTTCCGAATCAACGAATGCACGGGGCAGTTCAGCCTGATCCGCTCCGAAGCAAGACGAGAGACCAGGGCGTCGGGAAGTTGCTGGACACCGCCGCGGAGCGTGGTAAACATCGAGGTGTGGCCTGCCGGAGCCGGCTTCGCAGCTGACGCTCCCGCTGAGGCAGAGGCTTGCGCCTTCTTGCGTCTCATCATGCCCAGCACCAGGCTGCGATGCTTTGCCTCCAGCTCCACAAACATGGGAAAGGTGCTGCGCAGACTCAGGCTGTCAGGATCTCCAGAGTGAATGCCGGCCATCAACGGACCCGCAATCTTCTCCAACATCTCGGAACCCAGGCGGCGGCGGACAAAACTACCCAGACTCTCATCTGGATCCGATGTATTCCTGCCAACAAAGATCTCCAGCCCCAAGCGCAGCTTGCCCGGCCAGGAGATCAGCCGAGAGCGAAGAACCGGAAGCATCATGGTCGGAGCCATCAGCATCATGCCTTCCGGCATGGGGTGCAGCCGTCCCTTGTTCAACACATAGGTGGAGGCCGTGGAGCTTTGGTTGGACCCGATCAGTTGATCGCCCAGGCCCAGCTCCAGGCAAAGGTCCAGCGCAGCCCGCTTCTGGGTCAGAAAGGAGTCCGGCCCGCCTTCCACCAGGAAGCCATCGCCGGCATGGGTGGTGATCTTCCCTCCCAGATGGCCGGAGCTCTCCAGCAGGAGATAGTCGGCTTCCTTGCCTTCCAGCTTCTGGAGGAAATATGCGGTCGAAAGACCTGCGATTCCCGCACCGATGACGACTGTCCTGTGCATCACGATGTCACGCTTTCGCTAAGCATGGTTCCTCCTGGGAGAGGGGCGGCTGGGTTAGAAGCTCCTCCAGCGCCCCGGAGTTCGTCATCGCCTTTAAGGTTATCGGGGAAAGCCCGGGGTCACGGTGACTCCAATCACAAAGCCTCCATCCGCGCTCCCTGACCGCGCCAGAGGATAGCGCCACCCTCTTCATCCCGAGAGAAGCTTGCCTTCAGGATCGCAATAACGGCAGGTTACCGTTTGACTCCGTCCGGCGGCCACAACCTCTCGTCATTGCCCCCAGTCGACCGTGAGCTGGTTGACGGAAGCGGTCAAGTCAGCCTGCTTGTGCGTCAACCCAGCCACCGCGCTGAATCAGATGGTCAAGGCGTAACGCCCCCGGGCGATCCATGAGAGGTAATTCTCCTTTTCCTAAGCCAGCATGCTCCCTGTCTTCAGAAAGCGGCTGTGCCAGGAGAGAGACTCGTCAAGAAGGTGTGGAGTATGTTTGCCGGGTGCAAGTTTCTCCGCACGGTGGAAGTAGTCGCGTAGCGCCGGACGAAAGTCGGGATGTGCGCAGTTCTCAATGATGACTTTTGCGCGCTGCTTGGGTGAGAGTCCCCGCAGATCGGCCAACCCCTGATCCGTCACCATCACCTGGAGGTCATGCTCGGTGTGATCGACATGGGAGACCATGGGAACGATGGTGGAGATCTTGCCCTTGGCCGCAGTCGATGGCGCCATCATGAAGGTAATATAGCCATTGCGAGTAAAGTCGCCCGAACCTCCGATACCGTTTTGCATGCTCGATCCCATGATGTGGGTGGAGTTTACGTTCCCATAGATGTCCCCCTCAATCATGGCGTTCATTGTGATCACGCCCAGGCGACGGATGATCTCCGGACTGTTCGAGACCTCCTGCTGACGGATCACAATCTGATTGCGATAACTGCCGATCTTCGGCATGATCTTGGCAATCCCCTCCGGGCTCAACGAAAACGCCGTCGCCGACAGGCTGCTCAGCTTGCCCACATCCAGCAGGTGCACCATGCCATCCTGAATGACCTCCGTGTAGGAGGTCATCCCTTCAAAAGGAGCCTCTTCCAAGCCAAAGAGAACGGCATTGGCGATGTTGCCTACGCCAGACTGTAAAGGGAAGAGATTGGAAGGCAGATGGCCCTTCTTCACCTCCCACTCAAGAAAGTTGATGATGTGGCCGGCAATCTTGCGTGAAGCATGGTCCGGTTCCTTGAAGGGGCTGGCCCGGTCTCCAATGTCCGTATGGACCACCGCAATCACCTTCTGCAAAGGAACCTTGAGATACGGAGTGCCAATTCTCTGATTGGACTTGAGCAAGGGCAGCGGAATACGGTTGGGCGGCAGGCCAAGCCCATAGAAGAGGTCGTGCATGCCCTCCAGCTCCAGCGGCTGGCCGGAGTTGACCTCCAGGATCACCTTGTCAGCGCGCTCGATCCAGGTAGTGTTATTGCCCACCGAAGAGCTAGGGACCACGCGTCCATCCTCTAGGATGGCGGTCACCTCAATGATGGCAAGATCCATCTTGCCAAAAAAGCCGTAATCCACCTGCTGCGCCTGATGGCTCAGATGGATATCCATGTAACTGGCATCGCCGTTGTTGATCCGCTTGCGTAGCTCGGGATCACCCTGGTAAGGCGCGCGCATCTCCACGCCGTTGGCTTTGCCCAGCGCTCCGTCCAGCTCGGGACCGGTGGAAGCTCCGGTGAGCACGCTCACCCGGAAGCTCTCACCCCTCTCATGGTCAGCCTCGATGCGCTTGGCCAGCGCCTTTGGAACTGCCTTGGGGTAGCCAGATCCCGTAAAGCCGCTCATGCCGATCAAGGATCCCGGCTGGATCATCGCCGCTGCTTCGTCGGCGCTCATCACACGCTGCGCGAAAGACGAATTCAAAACTCTGGAACTGGTTGAAGCCATCGAAACCTTCACCTTCCTCTTCCTGAATCTTTTACAACTGCGGTACAGCTTCAGGCAAGTAAGAAGGCTGTCCAGATCCTGATTGTCTCCAGCCCGCCGCAGAAAGGGATCCTCCCGGGGATCTCCTCCCGGGAGCAATCTGAACACTCGTCTTCAAGAATAGCGGGCCAGGACCGAACGGCGTCACCGCGCGGAAGCCAGACGCTCCTCCGAGCCTGTTCCGCGAGTATACGAGTCCGGCAGCTTCCTGTACTCGTGCCCGACATAGACCTGACGAGGCCGAGCGATCTTCTGCTCCGGATCGTTGATCAGCTCCTGCCACTGCGCCAGCCAACCTACCGCGCGCGGAATCGCAAACAGGACCGTGAACATCTTGGGCTCAAACCCCATCGCCTCATAGATGATGCCCGAGTAGTAATCGACGTTGGGATACAGCTTGCGCGAGACAAAGTAATCGTCCGTCAGCGCAATCCTCTCCAACTCCATCGCCAGATCGATCTTCTTGTTGCGGCCGGTGATCTCAAAGACCTCATCGGCGGTCTTCTTGATCATCTTGGCCCGAGGATCGTAGTTCTTGTACACCCGATGCCCAAAGCCCATCAGCTTCTGGTGTCCTTCTTTCACACCCTTGATGAACTCCGGAATGTTCTCCTTGCTGCCGATCTCATCCAACATCTTCAGCACAGCCTCATTGGCGCCGCCGTGCAGCGGACCCGCCAGACCCGCCGTTGCCGCAGCCGCGCTCAGGAAGGGATCCGCCTCCGAGCTGCCTACCGAGCGCATGGCGTTGGTCGAGCAGTTCTGCTCATGATCGATGTGCAGGATGAACAGAACATCCAGCGCGCGGGCCAGCACCGGATGCTTCAAGTGCTGCAGCGGGCTGCGGTCCCAAAGCATGTGCATGAAGTTCTCCGCATAACCCAGTTGGGGCTCCGGCGCAATGTAATCCAGACCCTTGCTGTGACGGTAGCCATAGGCTGCGATGATCGGAACCTTGCCCACCATCCGGTGGATGCTCTCCATCTGGCGGTCATGATTGCGCACCTCTTTGGATTCCGGATAGAACGTGGAAAGCGCCGCCATGGTGCTCACCAGCATGCCCATCGGATGCGCATCGTAGCGGAACCCTTCCATGAACTTCTTGATGTTTTCGAAGATGCCCATGTGAATCCGAATCGCCGCCAGCCACTCCGCTTCCTGTTCCGGCGTTGGCAGCTCTCCGTGAATGACCAGATATGCCACCTGCGGAAAAGTGCAGTGCTCCGCCAGATCCGCGATGTCATATCCGCGATAGCGCAGAATGCCTTTGTCGCCGTCGATGAAGGTAATCTTGCTCTGGCACGATGCGGTGTTGGTAAAAGCCGGATCATAAGACATCAAGCCGAAGTCCTCGGCGTCCACCTTGATCTTGCGCAGATCCATCGCACGAATCGTTCCACGCGTTACCGGAAACGTGTATTGCTTTTCAGTGCGGTTATCTATCACTGTTACCGTGTTATCCATAAAATACTTCCTTTCGATTGCTCAACTATCGTCTTCCCCGAGTAGCGTCGATTGTGACACGCATCACAACCGTTGAAATCATCCGGGTGCTCTTTCCACGCTCGCACTCAGCCGAAATCATGGTGGCTCTCTTCGCACACCTTCCGTGCTCTCTTATTCCATCGAGATATCCCTTGCGCTCTTGATCCAGCTTGAGGTCCACTCGCATCCTTACCCATGAAATTCCATATTTCCTGGCCCCATTCTGATAGAGACGAGGCCGTCACGCTCCAAGCGCAATCTTCGACTCGATCACTCTGCGAAAGAGATCACTCTGCGGAAACGATCTCACCAGAGCCGGAGTGAAAATTCTGAAATCGGATGCTAACAAATCCCCGGAAACCTTCTGGCCGATTACCGGAATGACACCTGCCCATCCGCCTAGCTATAGTTATATCTGCAACCTCGTGGTGGCCGCCTGTTTCGTTCTGTATTGCACCCTGCCGGACCGGCTCCACTGGCAGAAGCTGCGCCGATGACGCCAAAGGCGCACCGGTCCAGACGGAGCGCGACGCGGCCTTCGCTTTGGGAAGAAGCCAAGGAATGGCCCGAGAGCAGGGGTTTCTGTCCGCTTCGCTCAGGGGGTTCTTCCGCAGCCCTCCCCAATCCCCACCGGGGCCCGGCGTCGTTGCAGGGCGACGGCATCGATCGCAAGATAATCATTCTTCTCGCCCGGCAGGGCGCGCGGAATTCGGATGAGGGCAAAAGGTCCATGAACGGAACAGATGAGATGAGGCAAGCTTTCACGCGGGGGGTACGCCAGGAGTCCGACAGCATGGGACAGATCGAAGTCCCTTTTAACCACTACTGGGGGGCGCAGACCCAGCGAAGCCTGCACCACTTCGCCATTGGCGAAGACCGCATGCCGCTGGAGCTGATCCGGGCCTTCGGCATCCTCAAGAAGGCCGCGGCGCTGGTGAACCACGACCTTGGCAAACTGCCCCGGGACAAGATGGAGTTGATCGTGCAAGCCGCCGACGAAGTGATCGAAGGCAAGCTCAACCAGGAGTTTCCGCTGCGCATCTGGCAGACCGGCTCCGGCACCCAGACCAATATGAATGTGAACGAGGTCATCTCCAACCGCGCCATCGAGATTGCAGGCGGCGAGATGGGCAGCAAGAAGCCGGTGCATCCCAATGACCACGTGAATATGTCGCAGTCCTCCAACGATACGTTTCCCGCGGCTATGTACATTGCCGCGGCTACAGCGGTCAAGGAGAGGCTGATCCCGGCAATACAGCATCTGCATGATTCCATTGCTGCCAAAGCCCAAGAGTTTGAATCCGTGGTGAAGATCGGCCGCACCCATTTGCAGGACGCAACGCCGTTAACCCTGGGCCAGGAGATTGGCGGCTGGTCAAGTCTGCTCGAACGCGATATTCAGCGCCTGGAGGTCTCTCTCAGCGGCCTCTACGAGCTGGCCATCGGCGGCACCGCGGTCGGCACGGGGCTGAACACCCATCCGGAGTTCGCTGACCGCGTTGCCGCCAGAATCGCCGAACTCACCGGCCTTCCCTTCCGCTCCCATCCCAACAAATTTGCAGCGCTCTCGGCGCACGACGAGTTGGTCTTCGCCAGTGGAGCTCTGGTGACGCTCTCCGCCTCCATGATGAAGATCGCCAATGATGTCCGTTGGCTCAGCTCCGGGCCGCGCTGCGGTCTGGGCGAGCTGACGATTCCGGAGAATGAGCCTGGAAGCTCCATCATGCCCGGCAAGGTAAACCCCACGCAGAGCGAGGCCATGACCATGGTCGCCGTGCAGGTGCATGGAAACAATGCCGCCATCGCCTTTGCCGGCAGCCAGGGCAACTTTGAGCTGAATGTTTTCAAGCCGGTGATGATTTACAACTTCATGCACTCGGTCCGTCTGCTCAGCGATACCAGCCGCATGTTCGTGGAGTTCTGCATGAACGGGCTGGAAGCCAACCTGCAGCGCATCCACCAGTATGTGGAGAACTGCCTGATGCTGGTGACGGCTCTCAACCAGTACATCGGTTACGACAAGGCCGCCAAGCTAGCCAAGACCGCGCACCAAAAAGGGATCTCCTTGCGCGAGGCCAATCGTGAGCTGGGCTATCTCAGCGAAGAGGAGTTTGACGCCTACATGAAGCCGGAGAAGATGACCACCGCGGGCTGATACGCAACCCTACCGGCTCGCGTACTGACGCCGATCTGGTCCGGGAGGTGGCGTACTGGACCTTTGGCGTTCAAGAACTGGAGCAACGCGCAGAAGGCAATCCCTTCGACAACCGGAACTCCGTCTACGCCTGCGCCTATCCCGCCAACCCCGCCAAGGACTTCGAGCGGAACGCCGGAGTGCGGCGTTACGCCTCTTCTCCATGCGCCGTCGCCAAACTTGTCCATCACCACACGCCCACTGGCCGGAGGGGCCAGCCCATGCTGCCGGCGCACACGATCTACGATCCCGTGGTTCCCATGCGTCAACGGGAGCTCTATCAGGACGAGGTCGGCCATATCTTGGATCAGATGGTTCGCCGGGCGGAGCGCGGCCCGCTCCCGGCCCACTGAAATCCAAGGCGGCGATTCAGGAAGCTCTGTTTCTCCACCATCCGGAGCGCTCCAAGTAACCCGGGGAGCGCAGCTCCGGCGCGGCTTGCGCGTGAACCGTATAATAAAGTATGGATCCCTCGCGGCCGGAGAAGAACATCGTCTCCAGCGCTTCGAAATCATGCGTATCCCCTCCAACCGGCGCTCTTCCGCGGAGCCCGGCCGGCGTGGAGCTCGAAGCAGCCCCTCCCGGCGCTTCGCATCCGGGCTCTGCGCCCGGCAATGCCGCGGATCGCAACGGTTACGCCAGCCAGGCCCCGGAGCCTGATTTCGACAAGAGCCCCGCCGAGTTGGCCCGGTCCTCGGCTGAGATCTCGTCCACGGTTGCTGCCGGGCTGACACCGCCGGCTCAGGCTGATGCGGGTCATCACGCGAGCGCGGCTCAAGACCTCCATCCAGACCCTCTTCGGGACACGGAGATGGAAGCACGTTTCGAGCATCTGATGACCACCGTCAAGGCCAACCGGCCCGGCGACGATCTGGAGCTGATTCGCTCCGCCTGGAGCTTTTCTAAGCAGAAGCATGAGGGCCAGATCCGCGCCTCCGGCGAGGCCTACATCGGCCATCCTCTTGAAGTCGCTCAGGTTCTGGCCGAGCTGAAGATGGATGCCACCGCTATCGCGGCGGGCCTGCTCCACGACGCCGTGGAAGACACTGACGTCACAGCCGGCGAGATCGCCCGGATCTTCGGCGAGCAGGTAGCCCATATCGTCGAAGGCGTCACCAAGCTGGACAAGATCAAGTTCGCCAATCGCGAAGACCATCAGGCAGAAAATATTCGCAAGATGCTGCTGGCCATGGTGACCGACCTGCGCGTGGTCATCATCAAGCTGGCCGATCGGCTGCATAACATGCGCACGCTCGATCATCTGCAGCCGGAAAAGCAGCAGCGCATCGCCCGCGAGACGCTGGAGGTCTACGCCCCCCTGGCGCATCGGCTGGGCATGGGCAAGCTGCGCAGCGAACTGGAAGATCTCGCCTTCCGCTACATCGATCCCTTCGCCTTCTCCAAACTCTCCTCGGAGATCGACTCTTTGCGGGGTGAAGGCGAGGCCTTTCTGCAGCAGATCGTAAGCACCGTGGAGACACGGCTCAGGGAGGTCGGAATCCGGGCGCGCGTGGAGTCTCGCATCAAGCGTCTGTACTCCATCCAGCAGAAGCTCGTCGCGCATAATGTTCCTTTCGAACAGGTCTTCGATCTTTTCGCGGTTCGCGTCATCACCGAAACCGAGTCCGACTGCTACGCCGTTCTCGGCCTTCTGCACAGCATCTGGCGGCCCGTGCCGGGCCGCTTCAAAGACTTCATCGCCATGCCGCGGCCGAACCTCTATCAGTCGCTGCACACCACGCTCATCGCCCAGGGAGGCCACCAGTTTGAGGTGCAGATCCGGACCGAGGATATGCACCGCGTCGCCGAAGAAGGAATCGCGGCTCACTGGAAGTACAAAGCTACCGACAACGTCAGCGCCAAGGATGAGCAGCGCCTGGCATGGGTCCGGCAGCTCATGGAATGGCAACGCGAAATGACCGACCCCAATGAGTTCATGTCGACGCTGCGGATCGACCTGTACCCCGAGGAGGTCTACACCTTCACACCCAAGGGCAAGGTCATCGTGCTGCCCAAGGACGCCAGTCCCATCGACTTCGCCTACGCCATCCACACCGATGTCGGCCATGCGACCACCGGGGCTAAGGTGAACGGACGCATCGTTCCCCTGCGCACTCGCCTGCGCAATGGGGACATTGTGGAGATCACCACTCAGGCTGGCCACGCGCCCTCGCGCGACTGGCTCAGCTTCACCAAAAGCTCGCGCGCGCGCAACAAGATCAAGCACTGGCTGAATGAGAATCAGAGGGCTCGCGCCATTGAGATTGGCATCAAGCTGCTGCAGCGCGAGGCGCGCAAGTACAAGGTCTCGCTGGACAAGTTCAAGCAGAGCGACTTCGAACGCGTGGCCGCCGAGTACGGCCTGGCTCAGGTGGAGGATCTGCACAGCGGCATCGGCTTCGGCAAGTACTCCGCGCGCCAGACTCTCAATAAGCTGGAGCCAGGCAGCACCCTTCCTGTGGAACCGCAGGCCGAGGAGCCCGGCGCGCACAGCAACGCTTTGGCGCACATGTCCGAGGCGGTCAAGCGTGTCTTCTTTGGCAAAGGTTCGGAGTCCCTGCAGGTGGAGGGACAGGACGATCTGCTTGTCTACCGGGCCCGATGCTGCAACCCGATCCGGGGCGAAGAGATCATCGGCTATGTCACCCGCGGCAAAGGCGTCGCCGTGCATGCGCGGAGCTGCCCCAATGTCCAGAACCTGCTCTACGAGGCTGACCGCCGGATCGATGTCGCCTGGAATGAAGCTCCCGCGGCCGCCTCGACGGACTCCCGCAAACCGACTACCTATCCGGTCAAGCTGGTGGTGCTAACCGAGGACCGCGCCGGCCTCCTCAAGGAGTTCGCCGCCATCATCTCGGAAGACGGCACCAACATCCGATCGGTCGAGACTCGCCCGGCCGATGATGATTCGGTCTATATCGACTTCGTCATCGAGACCCTGGACCTCCGCCATCTCACCCGCCTCATTCAGAACCTGCGCAAGGTTCCCGGCGTGCGCGACGTCCATCGAGTGCAGAAGGTCTAACCCAGCAAGTTCATCCGCCGCGCCGTCGCCGCCAGAATCTCCAGGGCTCGATCCATCTGTTCGCTGGTGTGCTCGCTGGTCATGATGCAGCGGATGCGCGCCTTGCCCTCCGGCACGGTGGGAAAGACGATGCCTGTTGCCATCACGCCCTGCTCCAGCAATGCGCGGCTGTACTCCATGGTCTTGCGGCC
>JAJYZE010000064.1 GCA_021800195.1 Acidobacteriota bacterium | reverse complement strand
CGCCCGCCGGTGCCCGGCCGTAGAGGCGCGTCATCGAAGTCCTCAGGCCGGTCTCATCGAGAAAGACAAGATGCTCCGGATCGACCTCGGCGATGGCTGCGAGAAACTCTTGACGGCCGATCAGGTTCTCGGGCGTGTCGCGCTCCGCCGCGTGGAGCGACTTTTTTTTAGCCGCAGGCCCATGCGCTTGAGCCATCGACAAAGGCAGGAGTTATGAATCTTCACCCCTGCCTGCTCGTCGAGCTTGATCTGTAACTCGGCCAGCGTCAAGTCCGGTTGCGCTGCAAGCCATTGGCGGAGCAGGGCCTGTTCGGCAGCTCTGATCTTGGGCTTGCGACCTGGTTTGTAGGTGGGCCCTGCCATGCTCCCGGTGCGCGTATAAGCCGCCGAGACCTTTTTGGCCCACCCCAGACTGACGCGAAATTCCGCCGCCAATTCCTCCAGCGTGCCGTATCCCTGCTCATAAGCTGAAAGAAAATTGCGGCGATATTCCCCCTCGTAGGCTTTAGCCATACGCTTTGCGTCGCGGAAGAGTCGCCATCTGTAGTCTACAGCATTATGCAGAATGCTCTAATCAGCAGGCCTTAAGGAACTTCGTGGCGAAGTTAAGCAGATAGTCAACGACCTAGCTGCTTATGTCGGAGCTTGGGGTAACGTCTCATCTCATGGAGCGTGGCCGACGCGGGACGTGGCTTGTCCGGGTACGGCAAGGGCGAAATCCCTCACGCCACACTCAGCGTTAGGTCCTGGCTGCGTGCAGATCCTGCAACGACTCCACGTGATACTCACCCTTCTGCAAAGCCTCAATTCCATCGGCTGCCGCTCGCGCAGCCGCCAAGGTGGTAATCGTGGCCAGCCTTGCGCTTACCGCCGCTCTTCGAATCGCCGCCTCATCGAAGACGCTCATCTGGCCACTGGGCGTGTTGACGATGAGCTGAATCCGATCGCCCTTGATCAGATCCACGACGTTTGGCCGACCCTCCTTGACGGCGAAGATGCGCTCTACCTGCATCCCAGCAGCTTCCAGCACATCGGCGGTTCCATGCGTGGCCACCAGCTTGAACCCCATGTCCACAAACCGTCGCGCCAATGGGGCCAGCACCAGCTTGTCGTGAGCGTTCACGCTAAAGAAGATCGTTCCCTCGGTGGGCAAGCGTTGACCCGCCGCAATCTGCGCCTTGGCAAACGCCTCGCCAAAGGTCCTGCCCACCCCCATCACCTCACCCGTGGAGCGCATCTCCGGCCCCAGCACCGGATCGACGCCCTGGAACTTGCCCCACGGGAACACAGGCGACTTCACAAAGAAGTGTTCACCCGTGCTGAGATCCTTGCCGCCGGCCACTTGCGCTGGAAGCAGTTCCTTGAGGGTCCTGCCGGTCATCAGCCGTGAGGCAATCTTGGCCAACTGCACGCCAGTCGCCTTGGAGACGTAAGGCACCGTGCGCGAAGCCCGCGGATTCACCTCAATCACAAACACCTTGCCGCGCTGTACAGCAAACTGCAAGTTGGCAAGCCCGATCACATTCAGCCGCATCACCAGCTTGCGCGTATAGCCACGGATCGTCTCCAGCACCTCCGGGCTCAGGTCCACCGCCGGCAGCACGCAACTGGAGTCGCCAGAGTGTACGCCGGCCTCTTCAATGTGCTGCATGATGCCGGCAATCACAACATCCTCGCCATCACAGAGCGCATCCACGTCCACCTCCTGCGCATCCTCCAGAAAGTGGTCGATCAGCACCGGCCGCTCCTGCGAGTACTCGATGGCTGTAGACATATAACGCACCACATCGGCCTCGTCGTAGGCGATCACCATCGCGCGGCCGCCCAGCACATAACTTGGCCGAACCAGCACCGGAAACTCGACCCGCCGAGCTCCCGCCAGAGCCTCTTCCACGCTGGTCGCCATGGCGCCCTGGGGCTGTGGTATCCCCAGTTCTTCGATCAGCTTTCCAAACCGCTTGCGGTCCTCAGCCAGATCAATCGACTCCGGCGAGGTCCCGATGATTGGCACGCCGGCTGCCTTCAACGGCAGGCTTAGGTTCAGCGGCGTCTGCCCGCCAAACTGCACGATCATCCCGATCTGCGCTCCTCCACTGGCCTCATGCTCGTAGACCGCCAGCACATCCTCCAGGGTCAGCGGCTCAAAGTACAACCGGTCGCTGGTGTCATAGTCCGTGGAAACGGTCTCTGGATTGCAGTTGACCATGATCGTCTCGTATCCGTCATCGCGCAGAGCAAAGGCGGCGTGGCAGCAGCAGTAATCGAACTCGATTCCCTGCCCGATCCGGTTGGGCCCGCTGCCCAGGATGATCACCTTCTTGTTCGCGGTTGGCGAAGCTTCATCTTCTTCGTCATAGCAGCTATAAAGATAAGGCGTCCGGCTTTCGAACTCCGCGGCGCAGGTGTCCACCAACTTGTACACCGGCTTCACTCCCAGCTTCTTGCGCAGATCTCGGACTTTATCCGCCCCAGAAGACGCTTCGTCTGGAAGACCAAAGGCCATCGCCAGGCGAGCGTCGCTCAAACCCATCCGCTTGGCCCTGCGCAGCTCAGCGGCGCCGAGCTTCTCGATTCCTACCCCAGCAACCAGCTTCATTTCATCGGCGATCTGTTTCATCTGATGCAGAAACCAGGGATCCATCTGAGTGAAGCGAGCTACGTCGCGCACGCTCCATCCATGCTCAAAGGCGTAACGAACGTAGGCCATCCGGTCCGGGCTTGGGGTCACCATCTTCTGCCGCTGCCGGCGCGGATCGATGCTGTCTGCGGTGCCCTTCTTCCCCGTCTCCAAAGACCGCATGGCCTTCATCAGAGCTTCTTTAAAGGTTCTGCCGATGGCCATCACCTCACCCACGCTTTTCATCTGGGGGGCCAGCGTGTCATCGGAGCCGGGAAACTTCTCAAACTGCCACTTGGGAACCTTCACCACCACGTAATCGATGGTCGGCTCAAAACAGGCCGGCGTGGCCTTGGTGATGTCATTCTGCAACTCATCCAGGGTGTAACCCACGGCCAGCCGCGCGGCGATCTTGGCGATGGGAAATCCGGTAGCCTTGCTGGCTAGCGCGCTGGACCGCGAGACGCGCGGATTCATCTCGATCACCGTCATGCGCCCGTTCTGGGGGTTCACCGCGAACTGCACATTGCTCCCACCCGTCTCAACGCCAATCTCTCGCATCACGGCAATAGAAGCATCGCGCATCCTCTGAAACTCGCGGTCGGTCAGGGTCTGCGCCGGAGCCACGGTAATCGAATCCCCGGTATGAACCCCCATGGGATCGAAGTTCTCAATGGAGCAGATGATGACGACGTTGTCCTTCAGGTCGCGCACCACCTCCATCTCGTACTCCTTCCAACCCAGCACGCTCTCTTCCAGAAGGCACTCATGCACTGGCGAAAGATCCAGTCCGCGAGAGAGGATCTCCATCAACTCCTCGCGGTTATAGGCAATGCCTCCTCCGGAGCCGCCTAGGGTAAAACTAGGCCGAATCACCACCGGAAATCCGATCTTACCGGCATACTCCAACCCGCTGCCGGTGTTGTTCACCAGCATGGATCTGGGCATATCCAGACCGATCTTGTTCATCGCGTCCTTGAACAGAAGCCGGTCTTCGGCCTTTTTGATCGGTCCCAGTTTGGCGCCGATCAACTCAACGCCGTACTGCTCCAGTACTCCTCCGTCCGCCAGATCCACCGCCAGGTTCAACGCTGTCTGTCCACCTACCGTGGGCAATACGGCAAAGATCCCGGACTGGCCGAGGCGCTTCATCCGCTCTGTCTCTTCACGCAGGATCTCAGTCAGGTACCCGACCGTCAGCGGCTCGACATACGTCCGGTCAGCCACCTCCGGATCCGTCATGATGGAAGCAGGGTTGGAGTTCACCAGCACAACCTCGTACCCTTCAGCCTTAAGCGCCTTGCAAGCCTGTGTTCCGGAGTAGTCGAACTCCGCCGATTGCCCGATCACAATCGGCCCGGAGCCGATCACCAGTATCTTCGTGATGTCATTCCTGCGTGGCATCTCTTACCCAATCTCCTGAACCCGCTGCTTACCTTGCTTGAGCGAAGCTTGCAGTTTCACCGCTCTTAATTTGCGTCGAGATCAACCCCAGCTCGCGACAAAACAATTCGCGCCGACCCGACTGCATTGGCTCACTCCGCATTCCGATCTTCACAAGACCGGCAAGAGGCGTGCGCTTGCATCTACAGCTTCCATCCTTTGCTTCCCTTCGGTGGCCGTATCCGCGCTGTAAATCCAGGAGCGTACAGTCAGACGCCCTCGCACGGATCGATGTTCTCCCTCGTCATCTCGGGGTACGGAACCGACGGCACGGTTTCTTCACCTGCCGGCTTCACTTTTTCCATTGCTCCATCATCTTTCGGAAATCCCGAAACAGATAACGCGAGTCATGTGGGCCGGGGCTGGCCTCCGGGTGATACTGCACGCTGAACATCGGATCCGTCTTATGCCGCAGCCCGGCCAGCGTATTGTCATTCAGGTTGATGTGGGTCTGGACCACATCAGCGGGCAAACTCTCGGGATCCACGTTGAAGTTGTGGTTCTGCGCCGTGATCTCCACCTTGCCGGTCTCCAGGTTCTTGATGGGGTGGTTGCCGCCGTGGTGGCCGAACTTCAACTTGTAGGTCTTTCCTCCCAGCGCGATGCCAAAGACCTGGTGCCCCAGGCAGATTCCAAACATCGGCACCTTGCCCTTCAGCTCCCGTACGTTCTGCACCGCATACTGTAGCGGCTCTGGATCTCCGGGGCCATTGGAGAAGAAAACTCCATCGGGAGCCATGGCCATCACATCCCTAGCGCTGGTCGTTGCCGGAACCACCGTCACCCGGCAGTTCTCCCGGGCCAGCATGCGCAGGATGTTCTGCTTGATGCCAAAGTCATAAGCCACCACGTGCAAGACGGCCTTCAAACCGGCTTCTTCATCGGCTTCCGGCAGCAGCTTCTCGCCGGTCTCATTCTTCGGCTCACTCTGATCCCACACATAGGGCTTTGCCGTGGTCACCAAACTGGCCAGGTCTGTGCCTTCCATCTTCTTGTGCGCCCTCGCCTTGGCCACCAGAGCATCGGTGTCCTCCACGGCGGTTGAAATCACCCCGCGCAGGCATCCTTTCTCACGCAGATGCCGAACCACTGCCCGGGTATCAATTTCGGAGATCACCGGCACGCCGTTTCGTTCCAGATATTCGTCGGCTACCTCGGTCGATCGCCAGTTCGAGCTCACAAGGGAGAACTCCCGAGCCACCAACCCTTCGATGTAGGGCCGCACGGACTCCGCATCGCTTGGCGAAGTTCCGTAATTTCCCACATGAGGTGTGGTCAGAACCACAATCTGACCAGAATAGGAAGGGTCGGTGAAGATCTCCTGATAGCCGGTCATGGAGGTATTGAAAACCACCTCACCGACACGCTCGCAGAACGATCCGTGTGCCTTACCCCTGAACAGGCGCCCGTCTTCGAGGGCGAGAACCGCTTGCATACCCTCTCCCTTATGCTGAGATTGATCGTTCGCCCCGTGTACGGCAAGTTAGCGAGAGGATCACTTGATTCTATCAGCACACGCCTTCAAAGTCACCTGGAGCGAGAGTTCCGATTCCCTCACTCCATCAAGCCAAGTGGGAGACGCCTGCGAACCAAGCGGCGGGAGACGCCCGTGAACTCCCTCGTTTCCTCTCCACCAGGGCAATCAGGAGCGCAGGGCACGGCCGAGCGATGTGTTCCCATCATACGGCCGACTCCTGCGGTATCTCCACCCATAGATCTTCTTCCACCCGCTTCACCGGATAGATCGCGACACGCCCCTTGGCCGGCGCAACCGCCTTCCCGGAGTTCAGATCGAACGCCCAGGCGTGCCATGGACAAACCACCGCGCCTCCCTCAATCCAGCCTCCGCCGAGCGGCCCTTGCCGGTGAGGGCAGACGTTACCCAGCGCAGCATATCTTCCCTCGACATGCGCCAGGCAGATAGGCACTCCCTTTGCGTCCGCTTCCATCACTTGATCCTGTTCCGGAGCCTCTGCCAGGCTACACAACCGAACCCATTCACCCACGTCCCTCTCCCGATGTTTCTCTTCGTTGTTCAGCTTCCAAGTTCTCAGCCTTCGGTTCGGCTTGAACCCTTCCCGGAGCCACTCCGATGGCAGATCCTGTTGACTCTCTGCATCTGCGGCCGCTTGCCATGAGATGCTGGAGGTGAACTCGAAGCACCATGCCTGCCAACTCCAAGCCTTCCCGCAGCAGATCCTCGGCGACCACGCCGGCCAAGGCTCCGCGGATGCAACCACGCTATCACCCCGGCACCCCGCCCGCCAGCGGGCCCACAGAGATGATTCCCCTCGTTGAGCTTGGTTGGATTCTGAAGGCGCTCGCCGCTGTCTTCCTCGCCGCCTTCCTCTGCGCCTACGCCACCATCTGCATTATCTTCTCGCGTACCCAGTGGCAGCTTGTTCTGCACCCATCTCGCAGCATTGCCAGCACCCCGGCATCCTTCCATCTGCCTTTCACTCCAGTTCAGTTCGGCGTGGATCGCTCTGGCCTTCCCCAGCTTACCGGCTGGTGGATCCCGGCCCAATCCGAAACGCTGCGCAGCGCCTTGATCCTGCACTCCGGCGATGGCTCCAGCGCTGACGCTCTTCCCGCCGCGCGGCTGCTGCATCAGGAGAATCTCAATGTTCTCCTCTTCGACTATCGCGGATACGGCCGCTCAGGCGGAGTTCACCCCACGGAGACCACCATGCAAGCCGACGCGGAAACCGCGCTCGCCTATCTCATCTCCACGCGCTCCATCCCGCCATCCTCCATCGTTGTCTATGGCCTTGGGCTGGGGGCATCCCTGGCGGTTCATCTCTGCGCTGAAAACCCCATCTTGCCGGCGGTCATCCTTCAATCGCCTGACGGGGACCTGGCGGAACGGGTCCGCCGGGATCCTCGATCCAAACTCGTTCCCTTCCGGCAGATTTTCAATGAGCCGTTTCCTCTTTCCGGCCCACTGCATCACCTCTCCACTCCCACCTTGATCCTCAACCACCCACCTGGCCCGGCAGATCTCGCCGGGTTCCTCTCGGCTCACCTCCGTCCCTAAAGATGCGTCGAGTCTCCCAATCTCCAGGCAGCGCCGGTAACCAGAAGGGTCTCAGCGAGCTCGGACCCAAGAAAAGGCTCTCTGAGGTGAGCGATCAGAAGCGGTGCCCACACCAGCCCTGCCAAGAGTCCAACCATCCATGTCATCATTTGTATGGCCAGCCGCGCGTGCCGATTGCTGAACATCGCGCCTGCCGCAAGTACAAACGCGGCTGGAGAAGAATGTTTCCGCCGATCACTTGACCTTGCCAAATGAGCGATCAAGCCGCCGGCCCCGGTCCTCTGCCCCGATCCTCTGTCACGCTCCCTGCCTGGACAGCTTCCAGCGAAGCCATTCGCCGCTCACCGATCTCCACCGAGAAAAGAATGGTTTTGATTCAATGACGTTCAGCGCCGGATGGCGAACTGGGCTGTATCATCAGGGAACGGAGCAGGGATCGGAGCCCCGGAGCAAACCGTTTTCCGACGGTCCAGACCGCTGGCAACCCTTGAGGATTCAGGGATCCAGGGTTGTGTTCTCTGCGCTTCGACTCAATATCCTTGATGATCATCGCCGCCATTCGTTCCGGGACTGACCCAGCCGCGCCGCTTCCGCCGGCGACCTTCCATCGCTGGCTGGAAGAGCCTCTCTGCTGCCCGAAGTGCGAGGCTGCCTACAACCTCGTCCTGGATTATGACCACGCCATCAGCCGTCATTTTCTCAACGACTCTCGCCGCCATCTCCAGATCCTTCGTAAGGCGATCATGCTCGGCCACGCGGGTAGTCATGCCATCTCTCACTTCGAAACCAACGGCGTCGTCGTCACTGCGTTCGCCGCGCCCAAACCCGAACCCACCTTGTTGATGCAGCCGCTCACCCGGCGCATCCAGTAGGCCTCCGCGCCACCTGGCCCGGCTTCCAATGCGACCCATCCGACCGCACCTCTAAAACCAGCGTAAAACATGATAAAATAAGGTGTTGTGACCATCTCCACCACACTCTCCTTGGCTCCCTCTGAAGCCTTGACCGAAGCGGAGCCGAGAAGCCCAAAGGTCGGCTTCGTCTCTCTTGGCTGCCCCAAGAACCTGGTGGACTCCGAGGTGATGATGGGGCTGTTGGATCGAGGCGGAGCCCGCATCACCCCCCACGCGGAAGACGCCGACATCCTGGTGGTCAACACCTGCTCCTTCATAGATTCCGCCAAGCAGGAGTCTGTGGACGCCATCCTCGAGATGGCGCAGCACAAGGTCTCCCGGGGAGGCCGCGCCCGGCGGCTTATCGTAGCCGGCTGCCTGGTGGAACGGTATCGCGATGAGATCCAAGCCAACATCCCGGAAGTGGACGCTGTCGTGGGCACCGATGAGTTGGAGTCCATCCTTCAAGCCGCTGGACTCGCTCGCCCGGCAGCCAATCCCCTCTTCCCCATCCTTGCCAGCGGCTCCTCTGAGCCGGTTCGGATCGAGCGCCACGCCAGTTCCGTTTTGCAGCACTCCCATCCCCGCGCGTCCAGTCCGCAACTCCAGTACGAAGCGGCTGCCCCAAAAACGAAACCAACCTCCGGCACCGATCGCTCGGCCCGATCCCGCCCTGAGGGGGAGCTGCGCGAGCAGCAAGGGCGCTTCTCGCGCCAGGCGTGGGATGGCGCAGCCTCCTCACTGCCCACTTATCTCTACTCAGACCAGACGCCCCGCATCCTCTCCACGCCGCGCGCCTCAGCCTATATCAAGATTGCCGAGGGCTGTGATCACCCGTGCAGCTTCTGCATCATTCCGCAGTTGCGCGGCAAGTTCCGCTCTCGTCCCCTAGCCAGCATCATCGCAGAGGCTCAGTCTTTGATCGCTCAGGGCGTCCGAGAGATCACCCTGATCGGCCAGGACACTACCTGTTACGGAGAAGATCTGCCGCCCAGCCTTCCACTGCATCCAAGCGGAGAAGACGGCTCTTTGGCCGCTGCCGATGGATCTTCCGCCGCATCCCTGGTGCCCGGGGATGCCGCTGCGGCCGGCCTGAGACGCCCGGATTTGGCCGACCTTCTGGAGGCCCTGGCTTCTTTACCCGGCCTTAAGTGGCTGCGCTTCCTCTACGCCTACCCCAACAAAATCACCCCGCGCCTGCTCAAGGCCATCGCTCATCATGACAACATCGCAAAGTACTTGGACGTGCCTCTGCAGCACGCTTCCTCTGCGGTTTTGAAGCGCATGAAGCGCGGCGGCAGCGCGGAGAGGTTTCTCCAGATGATCTCTCAAGCCAGAGCGATCGTCCCGAATCTGGTTCTGCGCACCAGCTTTATCGTCGGCTTCCCCGGCGAAACCGAAGCAGAGTTCCGGGAACTCTGCTCTTTTGTGGAAGCCGCTCAGATCGATTGGCTGGGAGTCTTCAGCTACTCGGACGAGGAGGGTGCCGGTGCCTTCGCCCTCGAAGACAAAGTGCCGAAGCGCACCATTGAATCCCGCCGCCGCAAGCTCATGAAGCTGCAACAAAGGATCAGCAAGCGTGCTCGCAAACGTTGGATCGGCCGCGAACTCGAGATCCTGGTGGAGGGGCAAAGCGATGAGACAGACCTGCTTTGGCAGGCACGCTCGCTCGAACAGGCCCCCGAAATTGACGGCAAGATCCTTATCAATGACTTTGGCCCCCATGAGAGCCTCATCCCTGGAAGCTTTCACCGCGCCCAAATTACCGCCTCGCACGACTTCGACCTGGTCGCAACGATCCTCGGCTAGATCCGGTGTGTCCCTGACCGGACTGGCAGCAGCCAAGCGCATGTACTCCTTCAACCCCTTGGCTTTGAGGCTCTCGCGCAAAACATGGCCCTCACCTCACTCTTCAATGAACAGTCGTCAAGCCCATGACCATCGCCAAAATCTTCCGTTGCCCGATCTGCCGCAAAGACGTCGCCTTGGATAGCCCGGATGCGCCGTTCTGCTCTGACCGCTGCCGCACCATTGATCTGGGAAAATGGGCCTCGGGAGACTATCGAATCTCCTCGCCCATTCTCGACCCCGATCTATAGCATTTCGGTGTTGATGGGTACACCGGAGAGGGCGTGCAGGGGCGTTTTCATTGGGGAAAACGCCCATGGAGGTCGAGGCCTCGCGTTACACCTGCACTGAAAACGCTTTAGCGGAAGACGTCGAGGACTCTCCGCTCTAGCCTCCGTCAGTTCCACGGATGCGACCCGGAACCTAGCCTGGGCCAGAGGCTCCCTCGTCCTCGCCTCGAGCACGCAGAACCGTGATCAGCATGGACTGCGAAGCCTATGCGGATCGCTGCGCAAAGGCTCTCTCGATCCGAAGCTCGTACAATCTTCCAATGGCCACATCAAAGACTCGCTGGGCCTGGACCCTCGCCACCTTTTTCGGAGCAGGCTATCTTGCGCCGGGACCCGGCACCTACGGCTCGGTTGCGGCGGTCCTGCTCTGGTACTCCGCTGCCCATATTCTAGCTGCAACCACGGCCAGCCTGGCCGTGGCGACTTTGGTGGCGGCGATCATGGTCACCGTGATCGGCGTTCCCGTCTCCACTCGCACCGCGCGCGAGGCTGGACGCAAAGACCCTGGCTTTGTCGTGATCGATGAAGTGGCTGGTCAACTCTTCGCTCTCATCCTTGTGCCGCCCGACTGGAAGCATGCTCTGCTGGCGCTGGTTCTCTTTCGTCTCTTCGATATCACCAAGCCTTGGCCCATCCGCCGCCTGGAGGCTCTCCCTGAAGGCATGGGCATCATGCTGGACGACGTCGCAGCCGGCCTGCTTGCTTTTGTCTGTGGAGCAGGCATTCAGCACCTTGGGCCACATATTCACTGAACCCTTTCGCCGTCCATTTGCATCTCCGCTCCACCACGCATACCCTAACCATCAAATGCCTCTGCTCCACCCATCTCGCTTTTCGTCCGTTCCCGCAGCGCCACGTCTGGACAGCCTCTACCCCCGCTCGGCCATCCCGGGGGGCAGCTTTGAGGTCTTCGGCTCCCATCTGCTTGGCACTGACCCGGCCCATCCCTCTGACCCACCGCAACTGCCGTCAGCCTTCTTCGGAGAGATCCCGGCCACCTTTGATATGGCTCGTTCAACGCGCGCCGTGATTCGCGTACCATCGGGCGCCATCTCCTCCGGACTCTCTCTGCGGAACCATGGTTTGATCAGCAACCACATCCACGCCAATATCGGCGTTCCCATGGTGGAAGATCTGCACGTCATCTCCAACCCTGCCGTGGACGCCGATGGCAACCTCTTCGCCATGGTCTCCGGTCCGCGTGGAGAACAGGTTCCCGTCTCCATCTATCGCGTTGCTCGCGATCTGCAGGTGACAGCCTTTACCCGTGGCCTGCTCAATGTCTCGGCTCTGGCGTTTGGCCGCGATGCCAACCTCTATGCCAGCTCGCGCTCGGAAGGGACCATCTACCGCATCACCCCAACGGGAGTCATCTCCACCTTTGCCGAAGGCATGGGCATTGCCACCGGCATCGCCTTCGATCGCGACGGGAATCTGTTTGTCGGCGACCGCTCAGGAACCATCTTCAAAATCGTCCCTGCAGCCCTGGATCCGGATCGCGAAGATCCTCTCGTTCTCAGGCCGCAGCAACCAGGCGCTGCCGGAGAGATCTTCGTCTTCGCGACGCTCGAGCCCTCTACCGCCTTCTATCACCTCTGTTTCCACCCCGATGGAACACTGTTGGTCACCACCCCGACCTACAGCTCTCACCAGCCCATCTACGCCATCAATCCTCACGGCGAAACCAGCATCTTCCACCGCGGCCTCGGCCGCCCCCAGGG
>JAJYZE010000063.1 GCA_021800195.1 Acidobacteriota bacterium | reverse complement strand
TTTCGCCGTACGAAGTTTCCTCGGGCAACGGGCTCGATAGTGCTTCATCGGTCGCTTGGTGTTGCCGATCCCATGTCTTGCTCGGATTCGAGTCGCGGCTCGGCATCGACTCTCGGAACTGTTTGCCGAGGTCCGCTTGTCAGCCGGCGGTGATGCATGTCAAGAGCGCGGGGCTTTCAACGTCAGGACGAAGATCTGCTTTCATGGACAATGGAATCTCAGTTCCGAATTCACGCGTCGCGCACTGACTTTGACCCGCGCGCCGGCTGGCAGCGAAGTGATGACGAAGTCTGGATCCTGCTGCAATGGCTTGCAGTCCATGAGGTTCTCCGTCTCCAATTCCAACAAAGGGCTTGAATCGAAACTGCTTCGGCGGAAGTCGGACTATCATAGACTGGCCGCAGCCCGCGGAGATCATGACGGACGTTCTTCAAACCCAGAGTCAGCCGCAGAGCTTGTGAGAAAATTGCAGAGCTTGTGAGGATGCGCGCAAAGGGAATGACCCCATCTTACGCAAAGGGAGGAAGCCATGGATCGAAGGAAGTTTCTTCAGCAGTCTGGGGTGGCTGTCGCGGCGGCAGCTCTGAAAGACACGATCTCTGCACAGCCTGCCGCTGAATCGGAGACCGCAGCGTACGGAAGGGTCATCAACTCTTTAGAGCCCGGCCCCATGACTGCGGAGAGGCACGACGCAGAACTGAAAAAGCTCTTGGAGACGATGCAAAGGACAATCGATGCTGGGCCATACGAGCCGACCGTTGAATCGCTGAACCGCCGCACCGTGCCGGATTGGTATGCGGATGCGAAATTCGGGATCTTTACCCACTACGGTTTGTACTCAGTCCCTGGATACGAAGGAAGGGGCTGCTGGTATGGCCACGACATGTACGACCCTGATGCGCTTTGCGGAGCGGAAAAGCAGCCCAGAGTCAAGAGCAACACCTATCAGTTTCACCTGGAGAACTACGGTCCTCTGGACAAGTTCGGCTACAAGGATTTTGCGCCGCTCTTCACCGCTCATTCTTTTGACGCCGATGAATGGGTAAGTTTCTTCAAGCAGGCTGGCGCACGATTTTTTGTCCCAGTCTCGGCTTTTACTGATGGATATGCGATGTGGAACTCCAAACTCACTGACTGGAACGTGGTAAAGACCGGTCCGCATCGCGACTATCTCGGGTTGCTCGCCGGTGCAGCTCGCAGCCAAGGACTGAAGTTTGGCGTCTCCTGGCATGCGTTCTACCGGCCGTATTGGTTCAGAACGGGTCGCCGGAGCGGTACCGATATGTACCCGCCATTTTCCGGGACGCCCTGGTCGTTGTACGGACCGGCGACAGCCACGCCGGAGTTCATCGATGACTGCCTCGGCCGGCTGGCAGAACTGGTGGACAACTATCACCCCGATCTGGTCTGGTTTGACAATGACACCGACGGGGTCGATCCGCTCGTCCTGCGACGGTTCGCTGCCTTTTACTTCAACCGCGCAGCACAATGGAAAAAGCAGGTGTTGATCAACGACAAGACAAGCCGTTTCCCCGCGAATTCGGTCGTCTTGGATATCGAAAGAGGTCATGAGGTCGGCTTGCGCTCCAAGATATGGCAAACGGACACCTCGGTAAGTTGGTTCGATTGGAGCTACATTCACAACGATTCTTTCAAGACCGAAGGGATCCTCATCCACACCCTGGTAGACGTCGTCAGTAAAAATGGCGTGCTATTGCTGGACGTTGGCCCACGTGCCGACGGCATCATCCCGCTGGAGCCGAGAGCCTTGCTAACGGGTATCGGCGCCTGGCTCCAAATCAACGGAGATGCGATCTACGGAACGCGGCCTTGCCAGGTGCTTGGTTTTGGTGAAGGTCCGCACAACTCTGGCGGCGGCACTCTGAGCGACAGAGCGGTTCAGTACAATGCCCACGACTTCCGCTTCACGCAAAAGGGAGACGTCGTCTATGCCATCGCCATGGCATGGCCAACTGTAGAGAATCATTTCCTGATCCGGTCCTTGTCCACAAAATCTCTCAGCGGAGGCATCTCGAGAGTAAGGCTGCTTGGCAGTCCAAGCCGTTTGGACTGGAAGCTCACCGAACAAGGATTGTGGATTCGCCGACCGCCGCATCCGGGCTACTACAGTGCCTACCCATTTGCGATTTCCGTTCGAGATTCTGTCCAACCCGCTCCGCGGGCTGGGTGAGATCGAACCATCTGCTCGAAGTCACCGAGGCTGCGGCCTTTCCATTCCGTTTTCCATCTGAACCTCGACCGCGCTCTAAAGCCTTCCACAATCCCCAAATCGGCTTACGCCAATTCCAGCCTGCCGCGGCAACCACGCACTGACTTTGCCCGATACCTGCTCAGCGGTGAAGCTGACTGCCACTTGGCGCGAAGAATGAGACGCAAACGATAAAACCTCTTGGTGACGCTGGGGCGTCGGAAGCAGTGCCATCTTTTTCGCCCACGACCACGCTTCTGCAACAGCAGTTCTGACGCAGAATCAACGGCTCTTCAGACAAAATTCCGCTGCCCCAACCCGGCCCTATCGACGAACCGCCGCTGAGCGATGCCCGTCTAAAAATTCTGCAGCGCCAGATACTGATGGATGAAGGCGATCGCCATGCTTCCCTCTCCCACGCCGCTGGAAACGCGCTTGATGGAGTCGTGACGAACATCGCCGGCGCAGAAAACGCCGGGCAGGCTGGTCTCCAGCGGAAACGGCTCGCGGTCCGGCAGCGGCCACCGGACCAGATCGCGCCCCGTGCAGATGTAACCGCCCGCATCTCTCTCCAGGCTTCGGGGCAGCCATGCCGTGTTGGCGTGGGCGCCGATCATCACAAAGAGCGCATCGGCATCGCGCGTCTGGATCGTCGGCGCACCTCCTGGGCCCTGCGACTGAGTTACAATCCGCTCGAGATGATCTTCGCCCTCCGCCCGAATGACCTCGGTATACGGCTCCACGCTGACGTTCCTTTTGGTCCCTAACTGCTCAATGAGGTACTGGGACATGGTCAACTCCAGACCTTTGCCGCGAAGCAGCATCGTCACCTTCGAGGCATAGTTGGAGAAAAACATTGCAGCCTGGCCGGCGGAGTTACCGCCGCCGACCACAAAGACCCTCTTGCCGACCACATTGATCGCCTCATGGCGCGCAGCGCCATAGAATACACCCCTCCCCTGGAAACGGCTCACCCCGTCGGCTTGCAAAACTCTCCACTCCACCCCCGTGGCCAGCAACACGACACAGGCAGAGATCCTCTGACTTTCATCCAGTTCCACGCAATATCTTCCGTCGGAGAGTGGCTCCAGGTGCTCCACGCAGCGCGTCAACACAATCTCCGCGCCGAATCGAACAGCCTGCTTTTGCGCCCGGTCGCTCAGCTCTTCTCCCGAGATTCCATTCGGAAACCCCAGGTAGTTTTCGATTCGCGATGAAGCGCCTGCCTGTCCACCCGCCGAGGATCGTTCCACCAGCAGCACCCGCAAACCCTCTGAAGCTCCGTAGACGGCGGCGGCCAGTCCCGCCGGGCCTGCACCCGCAATCACAACGTCATACTCATCATGGCGTGGCTGGGTGCGTATTCCCAGTGCCTCGGCTACGCTCCGGATCGTGGGCCGCTCCACACAGAAAGCGCGGTCCACAATCACCTCGGGCCCATGGTATCCCTCCGTCATGCAAGCCGGCAGCCGGTCGGGCTCGCGTTCCGCATCCACCCATTCGTACGGAATCCGATTCGCGGAGAGAAAGTTCCGAATCTCATGGCAATCGCTGTCATATTTTGTCCCCACCACCAGCACCCGGGAGCCGGGGAGACTTTTGGCGAACTGCTGGACGGAAATCAGGCGATCCGTCATCGTCTGCAGGATGACGGCACTGGACGCCGCCGAGCCTTGAATCAGCTCAAACAACACCTGCGGATCAAAGTGTGCAACCCTCGCTTTGGAGATGGCCTTGATAGAGACAAACGCTGCCCCGCCCAGCAAAATCGGGACCTCGCCGAAAAAATCGCCCGCCTTGTAGCTGCGCAGTTCCATAGGCTGGCCCAGGACCTCCTTCACCAGTTGAAGGTCACCCTCCAGCAGCACGTAAAAGCCAGCCATCTCTCCCTCCCGCAGCAGCCACTCCCCGGGGTTGAGACGGATATCAGCGGCCCGCCTCGCCAGACGCTGGCAACTCAACTCGTCAAGAGACGCAAAGACCGGAAGCGCCTGCAGCTCAGAGAAAGAGATCATCTCTCGATTGTCCCATGTTCCCGTCAAGCGAAGTTCAATTGCAACCTGCCTGCGAGCCGGTCAGATCCAACACAGATCCGTCCCCGCATCACAGGCGGAGATGCCGGATGGATGGCTAATTCCACCGCTTCAAATGATCTTCCCTGGAGAGAGATCGCAGCGAGGAGAGCCAGCGCATCCGGCTGCTATAGCCGCTCTCCGGCCATGGCTGTTTACAAAGAGGCGATCGTATCTACGGGATAGCCGGCATCCTTCCATCCCTGCAAGCCGCCACGGAGAGGACGCACTCGTTGAACGCCCAGGCGATGCAACTCCAGGGCTACCTTTGCGCTGGTCTCTTCGCTGGGGCAAGTGCAGTAGAGGACGATGTCGCGGTCACGGGGAATGATCTCGCGTCGTTGCTTGAGCTCATCCGGACCGATGCGCTGGGCGCCGGGCAGAATCAGAGGGTCGGCAAGGACATCCAGTGGATGGCGGAGATCAACGATGAAGGGCCGATCGAGGCCGCCGCGCTCAGCCTCTGCAATCATCTCCATCAACTGCAACGGCTCAAGACGCAGACCCTTCAACTCATCCAGAAACTGGCGGCGTTTGAGAACTCGATAGACCACCAGACCGACGACCGCAAAGAACACCAGCGCGACGCCGAAACGGCCGAGCATGGCAAAGAACTCGCTGCTCCTTTTGGCAAGATCTCCGAAAAATCGTCCCGCAAGGAGCCAGGCTCCACCCCAGGCGAGCGAGCCGGCCAGGTCATAGGCCGCAAAGGTCAGGTAAGGAATGCGGACCTGGCCAATGATGGGAGGAGCTACTGTGTTGAGACCCGGCACAAACTTGGCAAAAAGCAGGGTAACGGCTCCGCGCCGGCTCACCGTCCCGTGCGTGCGCTCAACGCAGGTGGCGGCTTCCAGTGAGAGGTGGCAGAGAGCATTCAATACGCGCGCTCCATAGCGCTTACCCAGGAAGTACCATGCCGAGTCGCCCAGCATACAGGCAGCCAGGATCACCGGAAGCGCATAGGCAATGTGGAGTTGGTGAGCCGCGCTCATGGCGCCGGCTGCGATGAACAGCGGAGCAGTGGGAATCGGCACACCGCTTTGCTCCACCAGCACCCAGGCAAATAGGAGAGCATACGTATGATGCACAAGCATGCTAAGAACCGAAGCCATCCACCTGATCCTTTCCGCTAGCCCCAAATGCCGAAATGAAAGCTCTTCTTTAAAACAGTAGATGATGGCTGGAGCCACGCGGTGCGGAAAATTAAGGTGAGCCGAATCAGTCTCGTGAAAACCCGGACCTACAGCGCCTGCACCAACGAGACGAGCGCCAGGAGCCGGAATCTGATACCTGATCCGCAGCTTGGCTTGGCAGGCCTGTTTCCGGGTGAGTCTGCCGGATGCCTGGTGAGTGTCTCGGGGTTGAGCCGCTGGGAGACCGAACCTATGACGGAGTCCTGGTCGGAGCCCAAGACAGAACCCACGACAGAGCCCAACAGCGGACCTTCTTCAGAGCGTGAAACCGGCAACGCTGCTTGGCCGACCCGAACTGCAGGGCCATATCCCATACTCCGGAGTCTCCGAGGCCCCCCTGTTGCAGGGAGATCGAGCTAATCCTTGATGCGCACGGTCGGTTCCACCGACATTCCAATCCGAAGAGCGTAGTCCTTGTTCTCCTGATCGAGGTTCGTGAAGTTGATTCGAACCGGTATGCGCTGGACCACTTTCACATAGTTCCCCGTGGCGTTCTCCGGGGGAAACAGGCTCAACGAACTGCCTGTCGCCCCGCCAATCTGCGCTACCACGCCGGTGAACTCCCGGCCGCCCAACGCATCCACCGAGATATTCACCCGCTGTCCGGAATGCATATGGGTCAGTTGGGTCTCCTTGAAGTTGGCCGTCACCCAAAGATCGGTCAAAGGCACTACCGTCAGCAGGGACTGGCCAACGCTGAGGTTTTCTCCCACGGCCACGCGCTTGTTGCTGACAATGCCGGTGACGGGAGAGACGATCCTGGTGTAGCTCAGGTTAAGCTGCGCCTGATCCACTCGTGCCTGGGCCACCTTGATCGCCGCCAGGGCGGCTGCCGCAGCCGCCTGCTGCGCCGCTACCTGTTTGGGGCCATTCTGCTGGCTCTGGAACTTCTGCGAACGAGCCTGCGCTAGGCGCTCCTCCAACGTTCGCACTGCTTCCTCTTGCGCCTTGACGTCACGCCGCGCAGCCTCCAGATTGCCCTGGTCGGCGGCCGCCTGGGCCACAGCGGCATCGTACTGCTGTTTGGAGATCACATCTTTGGCCACCAGCGGGGTGTAGCGCTGCACGTCAAGCTGGGACTTGATGGCTTGGGCCTGAGCGGCGGCGACTTTGGCCTTGTCCACCTCCACTTCCGCCTCCGCCTGCTGCACTGCATCCTCGCTGCCGGCTACGTCGGAGATGGAACTCCGCAGGGTGGTAAAGGTCTGGACGTGGGTAATAGGTACGCCCACCACGGCCTGGCGATAAGCTGCCTGGGCGTTAGCCAGGTCGGCCTGGGCCTGTTCCAGAGCCACCTGGAAGTCCTTGGGGTCAATCTCGGCGATGCTGTCGCCCTTGTGGACAAACTGCTCCTCTTCCACATCCACATGGATCACCTGGCCAGCCACGCGCGAGCTGACCTGGTAGAGGTTGCCATCCACTTGAGCGTCGTCCGTGTCCTCGGTAAAGGTCGAGCGCCAGTAGAAGAGTCCGGCTCCGAGAATCAACACAGCGATCACCAGAACGCCGATAAACTTCCTCTTCGAGTTGTTCCTGGGCAGAGCCTCCATCAGCTCCGGCTGTTGCGAACGTTCGTTCTGATCGGACACGCTTACTTTCCTCCGAGATACTCTTTGTAGTTGGTCGAAGCGACTCCCAGAGCCCGGGCCAGGGAGAGCTTGGCGACATTGTGCTGGTAGAGCGCGCTGATGTATTGGTCTTCCGCCTGGCGATCGGCGGCCAACGCCTGGGAGACAGTCAGGCTGGAGTCAACCCCGGCCTTGAATCGCTCCTGAGCCTCTGCAAGGGCTTCGCGCGCCAGATCCACATTGCTCCGGGTTGCCTCTACCAGCTTGGTTGCGGTTTGAATATCCAGAATGGCGTCACGAACATCGGCATTGACCTGCTGCGTCTGGTCGGAGAGCCTGGCCTTGGCCTGGTCAAGCTGGGCCTCAGCGGTCTCTTCTTCTCCATGTACCTTGGCGATCTGCAACACGGGCGCGGAAACCGACCCCACAGCGGTAAACGTGCCATGGGAGTGAGCCATGGTCTGCCCCAGGACGCCATAGTTGCCATTGACATTCACCGTGGGAAGTTGATCATCGGCCGCAGCCTTTCGCTCAGCTTCGGCCGCTTTGACCTGCTCCGCGGACGCCGCAAGATCCTTGCGTTGCCGCAGCGCCGCCCCGAAGGCAGCTTCCGGATCCGGAGTATCCAGCGCCTGGAAGGGTTCCCTGTCCGTCAACTGGAATCTCTGGTCAAGCGGCAAGCCGATGGAGCGCGCCAGCGCAATCTTATCCTCGGCCAACTCATTTTTGGCCGAGATCAGGGCTTGCTGCTCACTCTGGTAGTCCACCTGAGCTCGCAGCACATCCAGGCGGGGGCTGGTGCCGGCCTCATGCGCGTCGGTAGCCTGATCGAACGAGAGCTTGGAGCTGGCCAACTCAGCCTGGACGGCCTGAATTCGAGTCTGGTCAGCGATACAAAGCAGATAAGCGTTGCCCACGGTAAGCACCACCAGTTCTCGGGCATCCTGCGCGGTCAGCTTGGCCGCCTGGAAGTTGTGCTTCGAAGCCAGATAGTTCTGCAGCGAGTTCAGGTTGACCAGATCCTGATTGAGAAACGCTCGGAAATCTTCCACCTGAAACGGCCCGATGATCGGATTGATCTCAGGGATCTTGAGGCCGAAGGCGGCCAGATCAATCTGCTCGACGGTGATCGAGGCGCCGGCCGTCACGGTAGGCAGAAGCGACTGCAGGCTTTCCAGTCGCTCGCCCTCCGCCTGGCGCTGGCTGGAACCTTGCAGGATGAGACCCAGATTGTTCTGCAGGCCCATGTGGATCGCCTGATCGATGCTCAGCGGCAAAACCTGCCCGTTTGCACTTCCATGCACCAAGCTGCCATGGAAGCTGGGGTCCATCCCACCTAAGGAGCTGCTGTTGGACGGGTTCAGCGCGGGCCCCGGCGTGGCGAGCTGCTGCTGCGTCTGCAGAGCAATACCCAGCTCCGCGGAGCCTCCATTGGAGCTCATGCCGGTGGACTGCGCCACAGCCATCGAAGCGGCCAAAGCCGGCAGCAGAAGGGCAAGAACTCGCCCTATCGCGTTCCATGACGCGTCTCGGTGCAGTTGAATCATAGCTTCCATGCTAAATCGTCGAATGAAGTCGCCGGGCCTCGTCTTCACTCTGTCCGGCGTTTCCTAATTCACAGATGCACGGACGCGGAGGATATATGCAAAACTTCGCGGGAAATCCACCCTCGCCCCGTCCATAATCCATCCCCGAAATCACCGCCAATCCCCGAAATCACCGCCGGGCAGAAACAGAGCCAAATCAAAATCCTCATTAAATCGCTATAAGAAGGAGCTTCACCCATTACACTTTTGCTGTGGCCTCCCGCGCGAGAGCGCTCGGCTGGATCTGAGCCGGCCCACCGGTCTCCCCCACTGCAAGGAGCCGCGAGAGAGCCGCAACAAACCCAAAGGAGTCCCATGTTCCTAGGCATTGATGTTGGTACCGGCGGCACCCGCGCCATTCTGGCGGATCGCGATGGAAGGGTGCTCGCCTCGCACTCCGTCGATCATGCTCCCATCCACTCGGAGCGGATCGGTTGGGCGGAGCAAAGTCCGGAGGACTGGTGGAGAGCGGCGCAGCAGGCCATCACGGGAGTTCTGCGGCAGGCCAAAACAGCCGAATGCGACAGACCAGTGGAGGCGGTCGGCTTGACCGGGCAGATGCATGGGTGCGTCCTGCTGGATGCCTACGGAGAGGTACTGCGCCCTGCCCTGATCTGGTGCGATCAGAGGACGCAGCCCCAGTGCGACTGGCTGACCGAAACCATTGGCTACCAAAGGCTGATCGAGCTGACCGCCAACCCTGCCCTGTCCAACTTTACCCTCACCAAGTTGCTGTGGGTGCGCGAGCATGAGCCGGAGACCTTTGCCAGAATCGCGCACATCCTCTGCCCCAAGGACTTTGTGCGTCTGCGGCTGACCGGCGAGTATGCCATGGATCTGCAGGAGGCCTCCGGAACCCTGCTGCTGGACGTTGCTCGCCGGCGCTGGTCAGCCGAGATGGCCGAGCGGACCGGGATCCCGCTGGGCTGGCTGCCGCGGCTCTTCGAGGGGGTGGAGATCTGCGCGCGCATTAGTTCCGCCGGAGCTGCAGCGACAGGACTGGCCGCCGGAACTCCAGTGGCCGCCGGAGCCGGAGACCAGGGAGCCGGGGCGGTGGGGATGGGAATCCTCACTCCCGGATCGGTATCCGCAACCATAGGAACCTCGGGCGTTGTCTTCGCTGCAACCGCCAAGCCCACCTTGGACCCAAAAGGCCGGTTGCATACCTTCTGTCATGCGGCCCCGGGAATCTGGCATGTGATGGGCGTGACCAACGGCGCAGGATTGAGCCTTCGCTATCTGCGCGACACCTTCTTTTCTTCCCTCTCCTACCAGGACATGACATCTCTGGCGGCTGGCATACCGCCGGGGAGCGATGGGTTGTTGTGGGCACCCTACCTTTTCGGTGAGCGGACGCCGCATCTGGACCCCAATGCGCGCGCGGCCTTTGTGGGGATCAACGCGTCCACAACCGCCGCGCACTACGTCCGCGCTGTGTTGGAGGGCGTCGCCTTCTCGCTGCAGGACAGCTTCACACTGTTTGCGGAGCTTGGAATCCCGGTGGAAACCATCCGCCTGGGCGGCGGCGGAGCGCGCAGTCCGTTGTGGCGGCAGATTCAGGCCGACGTGTATGGCCATGCAGTGCAAGTGCTGGAGGCCGAAGAGGGCGGAGCATTTGGAGCCGCCTTGCTGGCGGGCACCGGAGTGGGCGCCTGGCCATCGGTGGAGGAAGCCTGTCGGGCTGCGGTGCGTCCTGCAGAGACAATCGAACCACAGCACGCAGCCGCCATGACGCAGATCTATGCACGCTATCGCAAGATGTATCCGGTTCTGCGGCAGATCAGCGGCTGATCCGGCCCCCGAGCGCGAGCCCATGCTGCCCCACTTCAACCACTGCAAGCGCGGTTGAGATCAGAGGTCTCTCTTCGTGAACCTGTGCGCCGGTCCACCGGCGCGGGCCCTCGCCGGATGCGGGGACGGATCACCAAAAGCTATGGGCTTCGTCGTAGCATTTAGAGTTATGAAGCGCTCTCTGCTGCATCTTCACACCGCCGCGCTCCTGCTGGGAGCGCTTGCAATTCATCCGGCGCCCTCTGGCGCGCAGGCGGCCGCCACGACAACGATCTCCCCAGACGCCGCCCCCGCAGCGCAAGCTTCTGCAACGCAAGATCCTGCAATTGTGCCCACCGGCCGGCTCGCGGAGGGTTGGTGGGCGACACGGCACAAGCAGATTCTTGCTCAACTGGCCACCCACCCCGATGCCCAGTTGCTGCTCATCGGAGACTCCATTACCAACAACTACGACAAGGCAGATCCGCCCAACCAGAACTTTCAGCCCATCTGGGACGCGTACTACGCCCCCCGCAAGGCCTTGAACCTTGGCTTCAGTGGTGACACAACCGCCAACGTGCTCTGGCGGCTGGATCACGGAGAGGTGGCCGGCCTTCACCCCAAGCTGGTCATCCTGCTGATCGGAACCAACAATACAGCCTCAGGACAGACGGCCAAACAGACTGAGGAGGGGATCGACGCGGTGATCAAGGACCTGGAACGCCGCCTGCCGCAAACGAAAATCCTTCTGATGGGTTTGTTGCCCACTGCGCTGCCCTCCCGGGAGGTGAACTTCGATGTGAATGATTATCTGGGCGCCCACTATGCGGGCGGGGAGGATCCCATGGTCTCCTACATCGACGTGAGCGTGGTCTTTTATACTTTTGGACAGTTGGATACCAGCCTGTTTTATGACCCGACCCTTTCACCTCCGGGGCCCGCGCTGCACCCCAATACCGCAGGGCAGCGCCTGATGGCATCGGCGATCGAGCCGGATGTGGCGCGGCTGCTGGGCGATACCCCGGTGAAGCCGTACTCTCCGGTCAACCCGCCGCCGAAAAACCGCTAAAACGGCGCTCCGCAGTGTCCGCGCCTACGCGCCAAAGCTACCCTCGTGGGCTTGGTTTTGGCGAAAACTGCCATCGCCTGACCTGCGGCTGCGATCCCTTAGGCAGGGAGAAGGAGAGAACCGTGTCAACCGAAACCAGACAGACAGCGCCCATTCGCACCGCCGTTTTGGGATATGGATTGGCCGGCCGCATCTTTCACTCCCCTTTTGTGAGCACGGTTCCCGGGCTGGAGTTGACGGCCATCGTGCAGCGGCATGGAGATACGGCTGCGGAAGATTATCCCGGGATCCGGCTGCTGCGGTCGGCTGAAGAGGCCTTCGCCGATCCAGCTATCGATCTGATCGTGGTGGCCACGCCCAACGACTCGCATGTGGAGATGGCGCAGCGTGCTCTGGAGAGCGGCAAGCATGTCGTCGTCGACAAGCCAGTCGCTGGTTCGGCCTCGCAAGTCCGGGC